>NZ_JAFLMX010000065.1:0-23997 GCF_017849675.1 Alteromonas sp. AO-Serp | reverse complement strand
GATAGGCTTGAAGCATATAAAGATCGCATCTGCTTGCTTAGTCTTAGCGGTAGTTGGAGCCTCTCTGTGCATACTCTTCTTCACAATAGACTTAGAATCGGCGCGTTATGGCTTACTTTTGCTGTTTACGCTGCCTATTATTATTCGAGTTTTGTATGGGGTGAAAGCGTCCATTGCGACCATGCTGTTCAATCTCATTCCGTATTATTTACTGCTGAACAATACGCAAGTATCTCCTTTGTTCGGCATTGATATTACATTGCCGGATACCCACACGTATTTAGCATCGTTAATTTTCCTGTTTTTCAATTTCTGCATTCCAATGGCTGTACTGCGGGTCATGTCGTCATTAGAAAAACAGTCTGAGCACAATTTATTACAAAGCAAAAAGCTTAATAAACTTGTTAGCCGTTATCAGGAAATTTTTAACAATGGTGGTACACCGTCTTTCTTTTGTGACGAACAAGGACGCATAATTCAGGCTAACAAGGCTGCAAGAGCGCTAGTCAAAAAGTACCGCCCAGAGAGTGAATATATTCAAGATCTCTTCTCTTTATCTCACCCCATTACAAAGGGCGTAAATCAACGCGCTTCCATTTTTAACGCACCCGAACGAGAATTTAACCTTCAACCTGCTAGCCTTGAGCATCACAAAAAACAACTTATCCACTGCCATGATATATCCGCCAATAAGAAAAGCTTGATGGAGTTTGATGCATTCAAGAAGCAGCAGTATGAGAAGCACTATTTTAATGAACTAACGGGACTGAAAAACCATCACTTTTGGAAAATAGCGGAGTCGAGCGAGAGTATTTTAAATCGACATATTGTCCTGCTGAAACTGGCTAACCTCAGAGAAGTAAACCTGCAATACGGTTACAGTCAAGGTGATCAGCTGCTTTTAAGCGTAGCGTCACTTTTACAAAGCGAATTTACAAATGATGTCTCGGTATATCAATTCCCTGGCGCTAAATTCTTATTTACCGTAAACGGCAAACATCTTTCAACACAAAGTATAGAACATTATCTTGAGCGTCGATTGCCCACCAGCATGGTTATCAACTCAGCGCGAGGCACTGTAGAGCATATGCTGAAATGGCGAGCGGGGCATTATCATGCCAGTCGTGAAATTAGTTTAGATGCGGCCGCCGAGTGCTGCGCAATAGCGCTAAGCCAAAGCGATGAATTTGCGCCGTACATCTCATTTAGTATCAATACGGTGAAAACTATTCGAGAAAATACGCAACAAAAAGATAAGGTAAAGGCCCTTCTTGATAATGGGTGTCTTGCTTTGTATTTGCAGCCTCAGGTGTCGCTCCATGGCGTTACGGTGGGCTACGAAGTGCTGGCAAGATTGAAAGAGCCAAAGTCTGGTACCGTTCTTCAACCATTTCAGTTTCTGCCTTTGGTGGAAGAAAACAAATGGGAAGTACTGTTCACACAAAAAATTATCGATGGCACCTTGGCACTTTTAGACAAGTGGCCTAGCAACCTACCCAAGGTCCCCCTAGCGATTAACTTATCGGGGCCAGAATTACTTAGCGACCTCTTTTATGAAAAGCTATTACGTCGCTTCTCAGAGAGCCCTGAGCTTGGAGCACGCCTTAAATTAGAGCTAACAGAGACGTCTGTATTAGCCAGCCATTACGAGACTAAGCGACGCCTAACGTCGTTAGCCAATGTAGGAGCAACCATTATTATTGACGACTTCGGCACTGGTCACGCATCACTTTCCCAGCTTATTGATATGTCTGCTAGCGTTATAAAGGTAGATAGAGAGTTTGTAGAAAGGGTGGAAACGTCTGAACGACATCGCAAGATTGTTAAGATGACTCTAGACCTCGCTAAGAGTTTAGACATGCAGACCATTGCCGAAGGGGTAGAAACACAGGCACAGCTGCGTGTACTTAAAGACATGGGTTTCAATATTTTCCAAGGATATTTATTTGGAAAACCGGCTCCTATTGAGCATTGGGTTAAGACGGCAAAAGCACGCGCATAAAAACATGAAAATCGCGACTTGCGTTCAACATGTGTAATTATCAGAAATTGAAATAGTCGTACTATTGCAAATCTTAACAATCGGCGCTTTACTGGTATGACCAGAAGCGTAACGAAAACTAAGGTATGCCTTGTGAGCAAGACGATGACAAAGGACATTCAAGTAACCTGTGAAGATGGTGCTCATCTAGCAGCTTCACTTTTCACTCCACATTCCCCCACTAAAGCTGCAGTTATGATTGGCCCTGCAACGGGTATAAAACGGCAATTCTACAGCGCTTTTGCCGCCTATTTATGTGAACAAGGCTTTGGTGTTATCACCTTCGATAACAGAGGTATTGGCGGTTCGGTAAAAAGCAGCGTTAAAGAAAGCGATGCGTCGTTGGTAACATGGGGCGAGCAAGATATGCCAGCGGTGCTAGAGACATTGAAAATTCATTTCCCTAACGTCCCCTACTTTCTTGTTGGTCATAGTGCAGGTGGTCAGCTGCTGGGTTTGATGCATAATGTGCACGACCTTACTGCCTTTTGTAATTTTGGTAGCTCTTCGGGCAGTCTGAGAAACATGCGTAAAAGCTATTTGCTAAAAGCCCATTTCTTCATGAATTTCTACATTCCCGTGAGTAATTTACTGTTCGGCCATACTAAATCTCAGTGGGTCGGCATGGGAGAGCCACTACCTAAAAAAGTGGCCCGTCAGTGGCAAAAATGGTGTAACGGTAAAGGCTACGTAAAAACAGGCTTTGGCAGTGATGTTAACGAGCATCACTACGACACCATTCAGATACCTTCTAAATGGCTGCTCGCCAATGACGACGATATTGCTAATATTCATAACGTTCACGATATGATTAGCGTTTTCCCCAATATGGAAGCAGAAGTTGAGGAGCTAGATCCACAGGCCTACAACGTAAAAGAAATAGGTCACATGAAGTTTTTCTCCCGTAAATGTCAGCATTTATGGCCTAAGGTCACCAATTATTTTAATCAGTATGTGTGATATTACCCTCGAGCGAGCGCTTTTTATCAAAGCGCTCGAACTCAATATGGGCGCTCTGGTTACGCGCTAAGCAAGTGTGTATATTCTTCCTTCATTTGAAGGAATGAGGCCTTGCTGATGTTCGCTAAAGTCATCTTGTAGCGCGCTCAACCCTTCACGCTCTTTAACGTTTAACCAACCGGCGCTCCACACAATGGCTTTTGATACAAACCCGCTACTTAACTTCTGGTACTCAGCAACCCCAATCTCAGACATACGCTGCTGTATATGAGCAGGAGCAAAGAAGAACTCCTCATCGCTTGACGGCTTAATGTCCTGCCAGTGAGTAAGCCCTACGCTGATGTATCTTGTTAGGTGTTCACCAAGTTTATGTTTGATGGATGCTTTGACCTGAGCATTACCTGACATGTCGACCACAACAGTGCTTTTCAGTTGCAACATGTCCAGCTGTTCATAACCAATAACGGCGCTGTATACACCCAATGCTTCTAGTGATGCAACACGCTTTTCAGAGGTTACACCTATTGCGTTAATACCGGCTTCTTTGAACGCAAAAGCAAGCCCTAAACTGGTTTTGCTTGAAGCACTTAATACTAATAACTGCTCTCTTTGTGCCCCAGGTATAGCATCGACCACTTCTGATAAACAAAAGGACGTTGCGTAAAGCGGCCACAGCAACATCTGAAAGTTTTCTTGCTCGTGCTGCTTAGTGCTTATTTCAGCGTCAGCGTGGGCCGCTAGTGATGGAAGTGATCGGTAGACATTATACCCTTGGGGCAACTTCAAACGATGAGGGCTACAGTCTATTAAATTGTTGTTTGTCACCGTAGTGTTAGCCATAACCAAATATTCAGCGGGCGGGAAATAACCAAGAAAACGACTTCCTACTTCTACCGCGTCATTGTTAGAGCTAATTACTTGACCCACGCCCCACACCGGAATAACGCCCCAGTTTTCGTTACCATTTGTATTAACGGGTGGAAAAAACTGCCAATAACCAAGTTTGTCACCCACCATATAATAGGTCAGGTTATTGGCAGTAAACGCGAACCTTTCAATTTTGATTACTACGTTTTTTGCCTTTCCAGCACCCTCTGTCTGCGCGTTATCAGGGCTATCAACTGTTTGCATTATCCGAAAGCGATTTGGGTTCGTTTTGTCTATTTGAAATTGTTTCATCGATATTTATAACCTTTTATAGCTGTCCGCTCGCTTTTAAGCTGTGTATGTAAGTCATCAGCTTTTGCATGGCCGGTGCCGCTGCTTGTTTCAATCGCCCTAGCACCTGCATTTTTTGCATATCGTCTTTTGCCACGCCGTGTACTATTTTTGAAAAGCCATCTAGTCGACAATGGTAAATCCACGCTTTAAGCGCTGGGTCTTCACCCCAAATTTGCATGTTTCGTAACATTGCTGCAGTCATTGGTAACCAATCGATGTCGCGATTAGGCAGCGGGACCACTTGTGTCAGCATCTGCTTTTGTTGTTCATCGCTGTAGGCCGCCTCAACGTGAGCAATAAGCGCCGCACTAAAAACAGGTTGATAGGCACGCACTGTTTGAGGGGTGATGGTGTCGCCATCAAATACCGCTTTCATCTCTAAATTAGTAAGTGCAGAAGCTGAGCAATCAATAACCAACGCGTTATCTGGCATACTCCACGTTGTATCTTCAAATCTGAGCTTATCGCGGCTGATATGTTTAACCCGACCTTGTCTAACGACAGATGGTAGAGTTTGTAAGGCTTTAAGCTCTAATTCGCTCACCGTTGCGCCGTGAAACATACTGGGTCTTACTTTCTTATCAATACGCAGTAAAACGCCCCGCTCTTCCAATTTGTCGAACATATCCTCGATGGAAGTTGACGCTGCGATAGCTTCCATTTGGTTTGCTTGTGCCCCAATAGAATCAAAGAAGAAGTCATCCAAGGGCTGGGTATTTTTCCGGTTCAGTAACCATGCATCTCGCGATACTACCCAGTGGATATTATGCGGGGCGACGTGATTTTCAAGCAGCCATAGGCAGGTATCAATACCCGTTTTACCCCCACCGACAACCACATAGTTGTCAAAGCCTTCAATCTTTTGAACCACGGTATTAACCGGCGTAAAGGCAACGTTGTCGTCGCGGGTAAAGCTTGGGGTATGGGTAAGCGGAATATTAGTGTTTAGATAAGTGGCATCAACAATTTTCTTGTTAACCGTAACGTAATAGTACTTGCCATTTAGCATAGAAACAAACTGGTTATTGCCCTTATATTCGCAAAGCGGGTAATACTGCACTCGGTTTGAAGGCAAAAAGGTTTCGTTCATTACCGCATCGAAATACGCACTCACTTCTTGGCCTGAAGCTAATCCCATTAAACCTTCATTCATTCCTCTTTTATCAATAACACCACGATTTAACTCTTTTGAACACACGCCGTAAAAAGCAGAAGGCTGGTGAAGGGTGACAAAGGGATAAGCATAGTTCCAATGCCCTCCGGGCTTCGCATTTTTATCTATAATCAAAATGTTAGCGTTAGTTTCGTGAAGTAGTACATCAGCAAAAGCCATCCCTACCGCGCCAGCACCAACAATTAAATAATCGCAGGTTAATTGCTCAGTTTTCATATATAGTGTCCTTATGAACAACCTGCGGGCAGGCAGGTTAAGTGTTAAACCAAGAGATATAACGGCGTTATAAAACCACTTTACATAACGGTGTTATATTGCGCAACATGTAAATGATGTGTAAATGAAAAAAGATACGCGACAAAAGATCTTAGACGCTGCCTCAGCACTGTTTTTGAAAGGCGGAACGAATGCACTTAGCGTGCGCGCCATTGCTGACGGTGCGGGTATGTCAACGATTGGCATCTATAGCCATTTTAAAGGTAAGCAGGGTATTTTAGATGCGCTCTACATTGAAGGTTTCGAATTAGTTGAGCGTGAAATGTTGGCAGCCGATGGCAATACTGCGGCAGAAAAAGTGATTAATGGATGCGAGCGTATTTTAACGTTTTCAGAAACTCATGCGGCCCATTATCGACTAATTTTTGCTTCTAATTTGAAAGACTATACGCCATCAGATGAAGCTATCGAGGCAGGTGAAAAAGCCTTTATCACGCTAACTAAGCTTACCGCTGCGTTAATTAAAAAAGATCTGTCTGTTGAAGAAAAGCAAGATGTAGCTATGCAAGTATGGGCACTAAATCATGGTTATATTACGTTGAATCAGCACGAAATTAGCAACCGTATTACTTGGAACAATTGGAAAGAACGCGCACTTCAGGCCATTCGCTTGCACGTTTACGCCCTAGTCGCTACCCAGTAAAAAAGGGGTCAGAGTACATTTTAATAAAGTACTCTGACCCCATTTACTCTATTTGCTGGCTACCGCCTTTCTCACGCGAGTACCATAATCGCTGTCGGCTAAATCGTATTGCACAAACATGGCTTCTTGAACGTCCTTAGTAGCTTGGCTTAGGCCGTCAGCAATGTTGTTTACCAGCTGTTGTTTTTGATCTTCACTCATAATGCGGTAAAGATCACCGGCCTGTGAGTAGTTATCTTCGTCACGGTTATCGTAAATATCTAACCATGCGTCTTGCTCAAGCGGCATAGGCGGCTCTTGAACCTCTGGTGCTTCAGCCGGCTCACCAACTCGCGCGCGATTGTTTGGATAGAAGTTGGCTCCACTTCCTGCAAGTGCTGGGTTAATTCCCGCAAAGGCTCCATCTCGTTGATAATTGTGCACTGGGCAACGAGGCGCGTTTACCGGTATTTGGTTGTAGTTTGCACCAATGCGGTATCTGTGCGCATCTTGATATCCAATTAGTCGCGCTTGAAGCATCCTGTCTGGCGACGCACCAATACCCGGTACCAAATTGCTCGGCGCGAACGCTGCTTGCTCAGTTTCTGCAAAGTAGTTATCAACATTACGGTTTAACTCCAACTGCCCTACTTCAATTAATGGAAAGTCGCTGTGAGGCCACACCTTCGTTAGATCAAACGGGTTAATGTGGTAATTACGCGCTTCCTCTTCAGTCATAATCTGCACATTCACGGTCCACGATGGAAATTCTCCGTTATCAATGCTTTCGACCAAGTCTTGCTGAGCGCCATAAGCAGGCATCTTTGCCGCTTCTTCGCTAGTTAGCGTTTTAATACCTTGGTTAGTTTTAAAGTGCCATTTCACCCAATAGCGTTGGCCTGCGTTATTCCAGAAACTCAACGTATGAGAGCTATAACCATTCACATGGCGATATGAAAGTGGAATACCGCGATCAGACATCAAGATTGTCGATTGGTGTAATGACTGAGGGTTGTTCGCCCAAAACTCATACACGGCCTGCGGATCCGGCAAATTCGTACGCGAGTTTTTCTTTTGACTGTGAATGAAGTCAGGAAACTTGATGCCATCTCGTAAGAAGAATACCGGAGTATTATTTCCTACCATGTCCCAGTTTCCCTGTTCGGTATAAAACTTCACTGAGAAACCACGAGGATCACGGGCATAGTCACTTGAATCCTGACCACCACCTACGGTAGAAAAGCGCAAAAACACGTCGGTTTTTTGCCCCTCTTTTTGCAGAAAGTCTGCAATAGTGTAGTCAGATAAGCTCTTAGTTAGCGTAAAGGTGCCATATGCAGCACTGCCCCTTGCGTGAACTACACGCTCTGGAATTCGCTCGCGGTTGAAGTGCGCAAGCTTCTCAAACAAATAATGGTTGTCGAACGTAACCGGCCCGCGTGGCCCCGCTGTTCGGCTCTGATTATCATTGGCAACGGGCGCACCATTGCTAGACGTTAGCGTAGTAGGTTTTATAGCTGCACCTGAAAATGGACACTTACTCATTGCGAATTCCTTCTGTGTATTTCTCACCGATTTTTAGTCTTACTAAAATTGGGTGTCAGTGTGTGATTAAAGAAATGGTGTTAATCACGCTTTTCGTTTAAACAAATAATCACTGATTTAATAAAACAATTAAAACGAACAAAATAGATAGCTGTAATCGTAATTACTGAATCATTGTCCAAAATTAGTTCCATTCTTAGGATGCATTGATGTGGTGTTATCGAGACAACGAATACGCGAGGCTTTTTATGTCGCTGTATTTAATGTCAGGTAAGCGTTAAGCGGCGTCTCGCCTGTTATTAAGCCAGCACAAGGACGCTTTAAGGCCACAGCACATTTGTCTCTCTGCGTATTACTTTTTTGCAATGAAAGTCTAGCTTTGGCCTCTGTCCGTAACTAAAGAGACAAAAGTTTGTCTAATGCTAAGGGCTTGAGACATGACAAAGCCACTCATCTTCATTACTGGTTTTTTAATGCTGTGCATTATCACTTTTGCGTCTTGGAAAACCTTTGAAACATTAAGCCATTTCAACGATAAAAATAACGAGCTTTCTTTTATGGGCAGCTCAGGATGGCAGTGGCACAACAAATCACAGGGGCTTCAAATAAAACGAGTCGATGGCTATTTGCCTGCGCTGAGAAAAGTATCTAAGAGCAAAGAATATGCATCGCTCATTACCATTACAGAAAACGGCAGCTATCGCGGCTTTGTGTTTTTCGACCAAGATTGTGAAGAAGGCGCTATTGTCTCAGAAGAGGTAGCTTACAACGATTTTGAACAACCACGGCTTGAAATGCTTCACTGCCTTCATGGGAAGCTGGTGTATATGAAAAACTGGTCTGCAGTGCCTAACAAACGCTGGCGAGGCCGCGTGGGTAATTTTGAATTTAATGAAGCTTTGAATGAGTGGGATTTCACGCCACTTCAAAAAGCCTATTTAAAGAGTGTTGCAGAGCTCATCTGAAAATTGGGGTCAGAGTACTTTTTTAAGCTATCGGGCCAGAGTAGGTTCTGACCCCGTTTTATGTTGATGCCTTTCGTTAGCCATTCTGATGCTAAAAAGATGACAAACATAACTAAAGTACTCTGACCCCATTATTTAGGCTTTGGTGAGTGCGTCGTCGATATCTTTTGCGCTGTGGCGGTTTTCTAACTGACCATCGTCACCCCAGGTCTTATTGACAATACGGCCACGTTTAACGCCTTCTCGCTGCTCTAGTTGCTTAGCCCAGCGGACTAAATTGGTGTACTCGTGCACTTGAAGGAAAGTGGCTGCATCGTACAGATTTCCGAGCACTAAATTGCCGTACCACGGCCATATAGCCATGTCAGCGATACTGTACTCGCTACCTGCCATGAACTCATTGTTTGCTAAGTGCTTGTCTAGCACATCTAACTGACGCTTAGTTTCCATGGTAAAGCGGTTGATAGGATATTCCATTGGATATGGCGCATAGCTGTAGAAGTGCCCGAAACCACCGCCTAAGTAAGGCGCTGACCCCACCTGCCAGAACAGCCAGTTGAAACATTCCGCCTTTGCATGGGCGTCTTGCGGAATGAACTTACCGAATTTTTCCGCCAAGTAAACTAAGATTGACCCAGACTCGAATAGCTTGGTTTCTGGTGACGTTGTCGTGTCGACCATAGCAGGAATTTTACTATTCGGATTGACGTCAACAAACCCAGAAGAAAACTGATCGCCCTCACCAATGTTAATCAGCCAAGCGTCGTATTCTGCTTCGCTCACGCCAGCTGCCAACAACTCTTCAAGCATGATGGTAACTTTCTGACCATTAGGCGTAGCTAACGAGTATAGCTGCAAACCATGTTCACCATTAGGACGAGCCTTCTCATGGGTAGCGCCTGACACAGGACGATTAATGCTGGCCCACTTGTTGCCGTCATCTTCAGCCTGAGTCCAAACTTCTGGTGGTGTGTAGTTACTTTCTGTCGACATAGCAATTCCTTTAAATGACTTTATCGTTAAGGTTAGTGCAATACATAGCTACTAAGAACAGCTTTTAAAGACTTATAGCTCAACGGTGTCGACTAATAAACGGCGATATACGTTTACTGACATAAAAAAGCCGCGCTTTAGCTTTATCCAGAACGCGGCTTTATGAATAAAAGGCGAGCAGTCCGTTGCCCGCAAACTGGTACTATCGATAGTTGCCATAAGCTTTTGCCAGCGATAACCGAGGCAGAATCGATAGTGTGTAAGAAGGATTAGCCGCGAATTACTTAACCTCGTAGTAGGCATCAATTAAGTCGGACTCATCCAGATAAGCAAACATTTCACTTTGCTCATCTACTGGGCTTTCTGAAACTGTACTAGCAGCCGTTTTAGCAGCCTTTTCATCTTGTGCTGCAACATCAACATTAGGTGCGTCGCAAGCTGAGAGTGTTGCAAGAGCGGCCATAACTAATGACGTAGAGAATGAGCGCCTAATAATTCGCGCGTAGAAAGGACTTACCTTGTTTTTTAACGTGGTCATCAATAACACCCCTTGCTCCTTGTTGTAACTATAAAGAGGTATATCAATCATTGTGCCAACAAGAATTAATCATTTAATAACAGTGGGTTACTAACTTATTAACGAGAATGCATATGAGCAACACATAGGAAATGTTGCGCATAGGCAACACCATATTACATTTGGTTGGAGTTCGGCCGCGAAATGGATGAAGTTCGAGCAGTGAGACGGTGGCTTACTTCAGCTTTTGAGTTGTAAGTCATGGTGAAAGCGTTGTTCACAAGTACAAAAAAAGCAGGCTAAGCCTGCTTTTATATAACATTATAGGATACTAGATGCTTACCCGCTTGTAAGGGCGGTACTCTGCTTTCCAGAAGTTACGCTCAATGCTGGCGCGCAATGCGTCGTCAGACATTTCAAGAGCAAGTCCCTGTTCCATCGCTACTCTACCCACCTCAAAAGCAATCTCTCTGCTAATTTCCGCAATGGCAGCAAGGGGTGGCAATAGTGAACCCTGACCCGTGTTGACTAATGGCGACGCTGAAGCAAGTGCGTTACTTGCAGCCATCAGCATTTCGTCACTAATAAGCTTCGCTTTAGATGCAACAACACCAAGGCCAATGCCTGGGAAGATGTAAGAGTTGTTGCATTGAGCGATAGGGAATATTTTGCCATCGTACTCTACAGGCTTGAACGGACTACCTGTAGCAATAATCACGTCACCTTCTGTCCATTCAATCACTTGCTCAGGACGCGCTTCAACTTGTCGTGAGGGGTTACTTAAAGGGAAGATGATTGGCAGTTCACAGCCTTGCTTCATGGCACGGATAACTTGTTCAGTGAACAAGCCCGGCTGGCCTGAAACACCAATAAGTACGTCTGGCTGCGCGCAGTGCATAACATCAAGTAGTGACGCATAATCTCCACTGAACGTCCAATCAGCCAAGTCAGCATTTTTCTGCTGAAGCTTTTGTTGGAAGTCGCGTAGACCTTCCATGCCTTCGGTTACCAAACCAAAACGGTCAATCATGAACACTTGCTTACGTGCTTGCTCGTCAGTCAGGCCCTCAAATACCATTTGTTGAATGAGCATTTCAGCAATACCACAGCCTGCCGAACCCGCGCCCACGAACACCACCTTCATGTCGCGTAGCTTTTGCTGCTTGGTTTTACATGCCGCCAAAATAGTACCAAGGGTAACGGCAGCAGTGCCTTGTATATCGTCGTTAAAACAACACACGTCGTTGCGATAGCGGTTTAATAACGGCATAGCATTTGGCTGCGCAAAATCTTCAAACTGAATCATTACATCAGGCCAGCGTCGCTTCACAGCATTAATGAACATATCAACGAATTCGTCGTATTCTTCCTGTCCAATACGCGGATGGCGCGCCCCCATATACATTGGGTCGTTTAGCAGCTTTTCGTTGTTAGTACCTACATCTAACATTACGGGCAATGTGTATGCTGGACTAATTCCACCACACGCTGTGTAAAGCGATAGTTTACCGATAGGAATGCCCATTCCACCAATACCCTGGTCTCCCAAGCCTAGAATGCGTTCACCGTCAGTCACAACAATCACTTTCACTTTACGCTTCGTTGCATTGCGAACAATGTCATCAAGCTGGTGACGTTCTTCATACGACACAAATAAGCCACGCGAACTGCGATAGATATCTGAAAACTGCTCACATGCATCACCTACAGTAGGGGTGTAGATGATGGGCATCATCTCATCGATGTGCTTTTGAATTAGGCGGTAAAACAAGGTTTCGTTATTGTCTTGAATTGCGCGCAGATAAATATGCTTGTTTAGTGCTTCGTCAAAGCTGCTGTATTGCATGTAAGCACGTTCAACCTGCTCTTCGATGGTTTCGTACCTTGGTGGCACTAGACCCGTCAGGTTAAACGCCGCACGTTCCCGTGCAGTGAAGGCACTGCCTTTATTCAGTAGGGGGGTTTCCAGCAATGAAGGGCCGGCATGAGGAATATAAAGATATCGCTGTGAATCTTCTGACATTGGTTTTCCGATAATGTGTTCAGGCAAATACATCACCTAAGCCTGAAGCGGCACGCTTCCAACGTGCCTCTTAGTAATTAGAATATTTCTTCTGGCTCAGGCGCAGTAGTCGTATCCTGCGTGGCCGGATCCAACACTTCGTCATCGCGAACATAAGTCGTTGGCTCGGTTCCCTGCAGGAAATATTCGAATAGTGTCGTATGGTCTGTTCGTCTGGTCAACTTTCCACTGGTACGATCAATGCGAACACGCACTATATTCTCTGGTACGGGCATTGGCGTATGTGGTTTATTTTCTAGAGCATGTTGCATAAATCTGATCCACGCTGGCTCAGCAGCTTTAGCTCCATCTTCAATGCCGATCATGGCGTTGCCTATCCAGTTGAATTTCTCAGCATTCTTATTAATAAGGTTTTGGTTTCGCGTAGCTCGCCCTAACTGACGCCCCATGTTGTCGAAGCCTACCCATGTGGTGGCCACCAAATCTTTGTGGAAACCACTGAACCACGTGTCTCGCGAGTCATTCGTTGTACCCGTTTTCCCAGCTATGTCAGTACGCTGAAGAATATTACGAGCACGCCAGCCGGTGCCTAACCAATAGGTTTTCTTGCTCCAATTTCCGTTTGCTCTCACAGCCGTTCGCATCATTTCTGCCACTAAGAAAGCGTTTTGAGCAGTAATAACCTGAGGCGCAATCACTTTTTCTGCAGCTTCGTCATCATCGACGTCGCCAAGTAAAATATCTTGATTTAGTTCAGCGGCAAGTAAGGCTTCAATATCGGCTTCTTCGTCTTCAGGTAGTATTTCTGGATCGCTTTGATTTTCACAACGATTGCACGCCCAAACTGGGTTTGCTTTCCAAAGCTCATCGCCGTTTTCATCAAGCACTTTGCTGATAAAATGAGGGTTTACTAAGTAGCCACCGTTCGCAATGACCGACATACCTCTTACTACTTCAAGCGGCGTATGTGAACTCGACCCAAGGGATACGGTTTCATCAAGTGGTATATCGTCTTTATAAAAACCAAAGCGTGTTAAGTAATCGGCCGTTTCTCTAAGACCAACACCACGCAATAGTCGAACCGATACCACGTTCTTCGATTTACCAAGGGCTTTACGCATTCTAATTGGGCCGTCGTATTCAGCTGGCGAGTTTTGCGGTCGCCAAGCTACACCCGTCGCCGCATTCCATTGGTTAATAGGAGCGTCATTGATGATGGATGCAAGGGTATAGCCACTGTCTAATGCAGCAGAATAAACGAAAGGCTTGATGTTCGAGCCCACTTGGCGCTTGGCCTGTGTTGCTCGGTTAAACTGGCTTTGATAAAAGCTGTAGCCACCAACAACCGCTTCAACCGCACCGTTTTTCGGATTAAGTGCGATAAACGCTCCGCTCACCTCAGGGATTTGCGAAATGCGCCACTGCCCTTCTTGCTGTCTGATATAAATGACCGCCCCTTCTTGAGTCACATCTGAAGCGCTTTTGGGGTCACTTCCCTGCCTAAAGTCTGTAATGTAGCGTCGGGCCCAATCTAGTCCATCCCACTCTACCGTTATTGCTTTGCCATCTACAGACAACACTTCTATCGACTGCTCATTTACTTTCGTAACAACCGATGGCAAAAGAGGTTTAATGTGAGGAATCTCTTCAAGCACGCGCATGATTAATTCGTTATCCCACTCTTCTCGTGTTGTCTTATCACTTATGTCATAGCTCAATGAAAGTTGTGGAATCGCGTCATCCTTTCCTTCTGGCTTAGGAATATTCCATAAGTAGCCAAGGGCACCTTTATAGCCATGACGCTCATCATAGTCATGAAGATTTCGAACCACCGCGCGCTGAGCAGCTAATTGAAGATCTGACGTTGCAGTCGCAAAAACTTGGTATCCGCCGGTTTCTGCCTCTTCTTTTCCATAAATCTCTACCATTTCGTTATAAATGGTGTCAGCCAAATAAGGCGCATCCACTTCAATTTCAGCACCGTGCTTCTTCGCTGAAACTGGCGCATTGGCAGCTTCATCGAACTGCGCTTTAGTGATGTACTCTTCGTCAAGCATACGAAGTAAGACCACGCGTCTGCGTTCGACAGAACGTTGCGGCCCGCTGATAGGGTTAAGCACTGATGGCGCCTTGGGAAGACCTGCAATAGTAGCAATTTGAGCTAAAGAGAGTTCGTTAAGCGGTTTGCCATAGTACACTTGGGCGGCCGCCCCAAAACCAAACGCTCTATGGCCCAATTCGATTTTGTTGAGGTACAGCTCAAGAATTTCCTGCTTAGAAAGCTCTTGCTCCATGTGCAGTGCTATAAAGATCTCTTTGATCTTTCTGATATAGGTTTTCTCCCGACTAAGGAAAAACCCTCGTGCTAGCTGCATGGTTAACGTACTTGCTCCCTGACGCTTTTCGCCAGTAAGGACTAAACTTACTGCAGCACGCATTATACCAATGGGGTCAATACCGTGGTGTTCGTAGAAGCGACTGTCTTCGGTAGCGAGTATGGCGTTAATTAATTCTTGCGGGACTTCCTCAAGTTTTACGGGGATCCGCCGTTTAACTCCATACTGTGAAATAAGTTTTCCGTCTTTGGTGTATATCTGCATAGGTGTTTGCAGGCGTACATCCTTAAGTACAGTAACACTTGGTAGGTCAGGTTTGATATAAAAGTAAATACCTACCAGTGCTGCAAAACCAAGAAGGCCTGATAGAAAACTAAATAAAATAAGTGGTTTGATGTACTTCACTGTAACGGATACCAAGACATTTTGTTGAAATGACGTATATTTTATACGTATGTGTTATCTCTAGAACCATACGCATAAGACTATTAGAGTAACATTGTACTTTAGAGCAACTACCTTTGAAACTGGACACTTGCACATGAAATCGCTGTTTAAGAAAAAGCTGCCGCCCATTGTGGGCTTAGATATAGGCACGCGTCAAATAAAAGCGGTGTGGTTAGAGCAATCGAAAGACGGGTTCGTCCTTCAAGGGTATGCCTGTGAGCCAATTAACAAAATCGCTTTCTCTGAGCGTGATATTAAAGATTATGAGTCAGTAAGCATTGCTCTCAAGAAAGTTCGAAAGTCGCTAAAAACAAAATTAAAGCTGGCAAATGTTGCGGTGGCCGGCACGTCAGTGATCAGTAAAATCGTCTATATGGACCCAGAGCAAAGCGATTACGATTTAGAAAATCAAATTGAGATCGAAGCCGACAGTCTCATTCCCTATCCGCTTGAAGAAGTATATTTAGATTTTGAAGAAATGGGGCCAAGCACAACGCACTCTGGAAAAGTAAATGTATTACTTACCGCTGCGCATAAAGATTTGGTAGACAGTCGCTTGCTGCTTGCAAGAGAAGCTAACTTTGAGCCCAAAATTGTTGATATGGAAAATTATGCCATCGGCAATGCCATGGACTTTTTCCATACGCCTCATACCGAAGACATGCCACTTTGCTGTATCAATGTGGGCGCCTCGCTACTTCAAATATGCGTAATAAAAAACGGCGACGTCATTTACACCAAAGAGCACGCCTTTGGCTTAAATCAGCTAATTAACGATATTAGCGCCATTCATATGGTTGAGCGTGAAACCGCAGAGCGTCAGCTACTTGATGGCACGCTGTCTGGAAATTGGGTGGAAGATACGCTTCCTATATTTGCCGCTAACCTACAGCAAAATATCAACCGTGCATTACAAATGTATATGAGCACGCTACATGCAGAGCGCCCCACCAAAATACTGTTTAGCGGCGGTGCCGCTACTATTGAACCGTTAGTCGACATTTTAAAACAAGACTTAGGCCTAGAGGTTGATTGCTTCAATCCGTTTAGCAACATGTCGATAAACCCTAAACTTGATGCCACGAGACTTAGCAAAATTGCACCACAGCTTGCGATTGCAGCAGGTCTAGCGAGCCGGAGCTTTACGCCATGGCACATGTAAATTTACTACCTTGGCGAGAGAAGCAGCGCCAACATCAAAAACAACAATACTTGGCAGGGCTACTTGCCGTTGCCGCCATTGTAGGATTGATTTTTTGGTTCATTGGTCAAGCTATCGACCAGCAAATCAGTAATCAAAACTCGCGTAATCAATACCTTGAACGGGAAATCGCGGTTTTAGATGCGCAAATTGCAGAGATAAAAAAGGTTAAAGATAGTAAAAATGCCATTGAGCAGCGCATGGCATTAATTGAGCAACTGCAAGCAAGTCGCAATGTGGCTCCTATAGTATTTGATGAACTTGCTAAACTCGTTCCTCCCGGTGTGGCCTTTGAGTCTATGACCAGAAGCAATAACCGTATTGAGATTGAAGGGACTAGTGATTCGAACAATCGTCTTTCCGACTTTATGCGCGCGCTGGACAACTCGAAAGTGTTCGTTGCCGCAGAGCTTTCTACCATTAAATCTGACAGCAGTGCAGCGAGAGCGATTAGCAACTTTACGCTTACGTTTTCGATAAACCCCAATGTTGCTCCGCTAGAAATAGAAAGTAGTGAGGCGCAATAACCATGAAGTTTGATGTTTCAAAACTAAAAGAACTCAACGAACTCGACTTTGAACAAATCGCTATTTGGCCAAACGAAGTTCGCATTGTTGTGGCGGCGTTTGTCGCAATATTGGTAGGTGCGTTGAGCTACTACATGCTAATAAGCCCCAAATTACCGATTAAAGATGCGGCTGAATTAAAAGAACAAGAACTAAAGTTACAGTTCGAAGCAAAGTACCGCATTGCGGCTAATTTAGAAGCTTACCAAGCCCAACTCGCGCAAATTAAAGAAGACTTCTCGTCTATGCTGAAAAGTCTTCCAACCAGCAACGAAACACCGGGTTTGCTTGACGATATCACTTACGTTGGTACCGCATCGGGCCTCACGTTTGAGTTGCTTAACTGGCAACAAGAAGTACCAAAAGAGTTTTATACCGAACTACCTATCGAAATGGAAGTAAGCGGTGGCTATCACAACTTTGGCGAATTCGTTTCCAAAGTCGCGGATTTACCTCGTATCGTTACGCTTCACGATTTTGACATAAAGCGTGAAGCAAATGGTCTGTCGCTGAAGCTGCAGGCGAAAACTTATCGTTCGGAAAACTCGACAGACATTGAAGGAGATGAACAATGATTCGTTCGTTTTTATCTCTTTTAATCATATTGTTAGTAACAGGCTGTTCACCTAAACTCGACGATCTGCATGCCTATACACAGAGTGTTAAAGAGCGTGCTCAGCCACAAATTGAACCGTATCCAGAATTCAAGACTCACCCACCTTTTAGCTATTCGGCAAGCGCTTTAAGAAGCCCGTTCGATCGCCCTAAGAACAACGCCGCTCCAGTAGCAAAAGCACGGGTAGAAAACTGTTTGCAGCCAAACTTCCAGCGCCCTAAAGAAGCATTGGAAGCCTATGGCGTGGACGCCCTCGCACTGACTGGCAGCTTTGCCGTTAAGGGAGTGCAGTGGGCATTATTGAAAAGTAACGATGGCGTATTACATAAAGCTAAAGTAGGGAGTCGTATCGGCTTGTTTTATGGCAAAATTACGCAAATTAGCACCGACTCAATTACTATTGAACAGTTATTACCTGATGGTGCGGGCTGCTGGCAAAGGAAAACAACAACAATGACTACAGCATCGAAGGCGGGAGAGTAAGCATGGCCGAACGATACATATTCAACAAATCTCTGAATCGTAGAGTGCCTAGATGGTATTGGCTGGCTTTCGCTGTGGCTGCAATATTTTCATTAACCGTATTTGTTTCGCCAGTAAAAGCCCAAGAGCCTTTGTTAGTCGACCCTGATACTAAACGAAATGCATCAACCGTTACCACCACGGTCACAAACATCGACTTTACTCAAGCAGCTAACAATACCGCTGTAACACTGGTGAGTTTTGAGGGCCAAGCGCCAAAGCTTCAGCTTATTGAGTCACAAGGAAAAGTATCCCTTACATTACCAAACACCAAGTTAGGCGAAGACCAATTAGTAGAACTTAATGTGGCTGATTTCGGTACCTTGGTTTCTACCATCGAGACATTCGAAGATAAAGATGGCGCGCGAATTGAGGTTAATTATTCGGGCCCAGTTACGGTTCAAAATACGGTAAAAGACGGCGTAATTCGTATGGCGATAACGCCAATGGACAGCGCGCAGCAAGACGCCTTGGAAGCGGAAAAGAAATACACAGGCGACCCCATTTCGCTCGATTTTCAAGATGTTCCTGTGAGACAAGTTTTACAAATTATTGCGCAGGTTAATGGGTTTAACTTAGTGACCACCGACACCGTAACAGGAAACGTAACGATAAGCTTGTCGGGCGTTCCGTGGGATCAAGCTCTCGACATGATTTTGCGTGTTAAAGGTCTGGATAAACGCTTAGAGGGCAACATTTTATTAATTGCACCGGCTGAAGAACTATCGGCTCGTGAAACCCAAGCCCTTCAATCTAAAAAGCAAGTTTCAGACTTAGCGCCTCTTCATACGGTTAATATTCCTGTTAACTATGCAAAAGCTGCTGCCCTGGCCACGATCTTAAAGTCGACAGAGGGCGGGATCTTATCTGAGCGAGGGGGTGTTACAGTAGACGAACGAACCAACACTTTACTTATTCGCGACACATTAGCCTCTATTGATGAAGCAAGAAAAACCATCAATGCGTTAGATATTCCAGTGAAGCAAGTGCTGATTGAAAGCCGTATGGTTACTGTGCTTGACGATGTAGACGAGCAGCTTGGCGTTCGTTGGGGTTTCAGCGACCGTCAAGACGATAATGGTGTGTCGGGAAGCCTTGAGGGCGCAGACACCATTGCCGGCGGCATAGTGCCTAGCATTGATAATCGCCTTAATGTGAACCTGCCTGTGACCAGCGCCGCGGGTAGCATTGGCTTTCAAATTGCGAGCTTGGTTGATGGCACCATATTAGACCTTGAGCTTTCCGCACTAGAATCTGAAAACAAAGGCGAAATTATTGCGAGTCCTCGTATTACGGTTGCTAACCAGCATGAAGCTTACATTGAACAAGGTACGGAAATACCTTACGTACAAGCAACGTCTAGCGGTGCGACTTCAGTAGAGTTCAAAAAAGCCGTGTTGTCACTGAAAGTTACGCCACATATTACGCCTGATAATCGCATTATTTTAGACTTAGTTGTTACGCAAGATACCCGTGGCGAAACCGTTTCTACGTCTACTGGTGAGGCCGTAGCCATCGATACCCAAGAAATTAAAACGCAGGTATTGGTAGAAAACGGCGAAACCATCGTATTAGGTGGCATATTCCAACAAACCAGTTCTGATGGCGTGTCGAAAGTGCCTTTGTTTGGTGATTTGCCTGTCGTTGGTGCCCTTTTCAGAAACTCGTCACAACTTCAGCAAAAACGAGAACTACTTATCTTTGTGACACCCAAGATAGTCACTGAAAGACCATAATCTTCATTTTTAGCCTTCAAAAAAGCGCATTTTTGTGCGCTTTTTTGGTTTTCAGCCTTTTTTTGTAACTAAATTTACAGGTATACGCTATTTGTTAGTAACAAAACTTGCAACGCCTTGCATGAAACTGAGATAATCCCCGCCTCGAAATTTAAGCGAGGTTTAAGGAGTGGTGCTTATTGGACACTAAATAGGCACGAGTCAATGGGTAGGCTGGTAAGGCAACAGTGCACTGCCCCTAACATGATTAAGTTGTGATATAAGCAAATATGGCTGAAAAACGTAATATCTTTTTAGTTGGCCCAATGGGTGCTGGCAAAAGTACCATCGGTAGACATCTGGCAGACGAACTTCACCTAGACTTTTTTGATTCGGATCAGGAAATTGAGCGCCGCACGGGTGCAGACATTGCCTGGATCTTCGACCTTGAAGGCGAAGACGGTTTCCGTAAACGCGAAGAAAACGTCATTAACGATTTGACAGATAAGCAAGGTATTGTACTTGCTACTGGCGGCGGTTCTATTGTAACTAAAGCTGTGCGTAATCGTTTATCTGCCCGCGGCATCGTTGTTTACCTACAAACGACAATCGATAAGCAAGTTGCCCGTACACAACGTGACAAACGTCGTCCTTTGCTACAAAACGAAGATCCAGAACAAGTACTTCGCGATCTTGCAGAAATGCGCAACCCGCTTTACGAAGAAGTTGCTGATTACATTGTTGATACAGACGACCAAAGTGCGCGTGCTGTAGCGAATCAGATTATCAGTAAAATTGGTTTATAAATTAAATATGTAATAGGAGGTGCTACGCCAATGTCAACCTTAACTGTGGAACTTGGAGAACGTAGCTATCCTATACAGATAGAGGCTGGGCTGCTTTCGCAACCTGGCCTTTTTAGTGCCTATATAAAAGGCCCACTTGCCGTCATTGTTACCAACGAAACTGTTGCCCCACTGTATTTAGAAACCGCTAAAGCGGCGTGTGGTAATGTTCAGGTTGAAACCATTATTTTGCCGGACGGCGAGCAACACAAAAATCTTGCCCAATTCGAAGTGGTTATGACACGCCTTCTTGAGCTAAACGCTGCAAGAGATACGACACTTATCGCACTTGGCGGTGGTGTAATTGGTGATCTTACTGGCTTTGTTGCGGCAACTTACCAACGCGGTGTGCCCTTCATTCAAGTTCCTACAACTTTGCTTTCTCAAGTCGACTCATCAGTAGGTGGAAAAACCGCGGTAAATCATCCTCTCGGCAAAAACATGATTGGCGCTTTTTACCAACCGGTTTATGTGGCCATTGATACTGATACCCTCGCTACATTACCCGCGAGAGAGTTTGCTGCTGGCATGGCAGAGGTCATCAAATACGGTATCATTTACGACGCACCGTTTTTTGAATGGCTTGAAAGTAATGTAGATGCGCTTACGTCGCTTGATACTGAAATTCTTACCCAAGCTATTTCTCGCTGCTGCGAAATCAAAGCAGACGTGGTAGCAAAAGATGAACGTGAAGGTGGTTTACGCGCCATTCTTAACTTAGGCCACACGTTCGGTCACGCTATTGAAGCCGAGCAAGGCTACGGTAACTGGCTGCATGGCGAAGCGGTAGCCGCTGGTACTATAATTGCTTGTAAAGCTGCTGAAGCATTAACGTGGTTTGAAGCGTCAGAAACACGACGCGTATCGTCGCTATTTGAAGCATTTGCTTTACCGGTTGCAGGCCCAAATAGTATGACAAAGAATGACTACGTTAAGCATATGAAACGCGATAAAAAAGTGGAAGCTGGCAGTATTCGATTTGTACTTCCTCAAGGCATAGGCAAAGCGGTTGTTACCAAGGACGTCACAGACGCCATTCTTACTGACATCCTTTCTTAGTCTTTAGCCCTCGCGACAACCTGGCAACGCGTCTATCTTGACTTCCCTACGTTAGTTGGAATCATGAAGAAATGCGTTGCAGGACAGTTTTTAAAGCAACGGTGAATAAGGGCAAACTCCCATGCAAAGTGAACTGCATGAACGTTTGGAATATTTGGTCAATTACTCTTCTCAGCTGATTTTTGTCAGTGGTGAGTCTATTGCTCAACAACAAAAGACCCTTGAAGCCTTTGTCTTCCAGCAGCACGATGATACCGAGATTGCGTATTTAACTGCGCAAGAAAATATGGAGCCCTCTGACTACCGTCGACAACTTTGTCGGCAGCTTCTTGGTCAAGTGGTGGGTAGCTTCGTTAGGCCTCTAAACGAACTACTTTCCGACCTAAATAGTCACGAAGGTCCAATTCTTATAGCCATCACCCAAGCCCACAATCTTCCTGATGCACTACTGCAAGAACTATGGGACTTGGTGTTACAAAGCCGGTTCGCTGGTAACAAACAGCATTTAAATGTGCTTTTGTTCGCGAATAACGAATGGGCTGAGCGCGCCAAGCAGTGGCTTCCTGCAAAAAATACAGAAACCCCACTAATAATTAGCAGCCAGTCAGTCATTAGCGAACAGCCTAGCTTCGAGTCAGAGCTAGACAAAATGATTGCTTCACGTCGCGAGGCTTTTCAGGCTCATTTAGAAAATAGACAGCGTGAAAATACGCAAACTTTTATCAACCCGTTAAAGTCTAAGTGGTTTTATATCGCTGTTATATGCGTGTTCCTTGCTACGTTTTCTGGCCTTATTTACTGGCAGTACGGTAATAAATTAGCATCGATTTTTGCGCCTATTAGTCAACCTTCGCCAGAACCTGAAAGAACGCAGGTTGAGCCCGGCTCTGCTTATAACAAGCTTATAGGCAATGGTGAAACCGATGAAAGCGAAACAACAGCATCAAACTCAGCAACTCAAGCAACCAACCAAATAGGCAACGTAGAGCTTGTTTCCGCGCCCAATGATGATAGTGCAGACGTTGGTGGCTCGTTAATTGATGAATCGTCAGATAACGGTCCGTTGATTACCAATTGGGAAAATGCGGTTTCATCCTTACCTGAAGTTATGCCATCTTCAGAACAGGCAGACAGTAACCAGTTTGAGAATGCCCCGATTGGAGATAATACCACTGATTCCAATGGTTCAGAGGTGGTTAGCAGTGGTGCGCTAAGTGATCAACAATCTGCTCAAGGTGCCAAATCAAACTCGGACGGCGTCAACGATAATGTAACGCCAACCACTGTGGCCAGTGAATCGAGTCAAGAAGGCTGGATTGGGGAAAATGACTACGCTATACAGTTGTTAGCGATGAAAAGTGAGTCTGTTCTCAGTGAGTTCCTACGAGAAAACAATCTAACTGAGCAAACGCGAATTTATAAAACGACGCGCTATGGTGGCGACTGGTTTGTAGTAGTTAACAAGCAAATCTACACGTCGTTATCTCAAGCGCAACAAGCACGAACAAATTTACCCGAATATCCAGGTAAACAAAATGCTTTTATAAAGCGAGGAAACCAAATCCTTTCAGAGATGAGCAAAGCGCAAAATTAAGTCATTTCACAACCGTGTGGTCATAATATTTCCAGTAAATGAGCAAAATTCCGTTCTTGCGACACTTGTTGGTTGTCCGTTTTACTGATGAAAGTTACAATCTACCTTTAGTGTGGTGATATCTGATACTGATCAGCATAAAAGTATAAAGACGACCCTTTCCCTTGGAACGGCGGCGCACGGAAAAACCACCGTCTTCATTCCGTCTAGGTAGTAACGTTTAAGCATGATGCAGAAAAAAAACCGGGCTTTTTTAAAATGGGCCGGTGGCAAATACAGCTTGGTTGAGCATATTCAGGCCAGATTACCGCAAGCCAATAAACTCATTGAACCGTTTGTTGGTGCCGGATCTGTATTTCTGAATACGCAATACAAACGCTACCTGCTTAATGACATCAATCCTGATCTCATCAACTTATACAATTTCCTTAAAGCGCAGCCCGATGCACTGATTAACGATGCACGCTCATTCTTCGACGGAAAACGCAACGAAGAAAAAATGTATTACGCTTTACGAGAAGAGTTTAACGCCACACAAGATGAATATTATCGCGCCATTCTCTTTTTATATTTGAACCGTCACGGTTACAACGGATTATGTCGTTACAGCCTTCAAGGGCGTTTTAACGTACCATTTGGCCGCTATAAAAAACCTTACTTTCCAGAAGACGAGATGTTTGTGTTTTCGGAAAAGTCGCAAAAAGCGACGTTTACTTGTCTTCCTTTTGAAAAGGTTTTTTCTAGAGCTAGGCGTGGCAA
>NZ_JAFLMX010000083.1:0-59261 GCF_017849675.1 Alteromonas sp. AO-Serp | reverse complement strand
GTTGATCTAGGTAAAATGGTCGTAAACGAACTTCTCGTTCGCCATGGTGTTCAAAAAGAATGGGTTGATCAGGTTGTTTATGGTCAGGTAGTGCAAATGCCTGAAGCGCCAAACATCGCACGAGAAATTGTGCTTGGCACTGGCATGAATGTTCATACCGACGCTTACAGTGTATCTCGTGCATGTGCGACGAGCTTTCAGTCAACGGTAAACATCGCTGAAAGCATGATGGCAGGCACGGTACAGGTAGGTATTGCTGGTGGTGCAGACTCAACATCGGTATCACCTATCGGTGTGTCTAAGAACCTTGCACGTGCGCTGGTAGATTTACAGAAAACCAAGACCTTGGGTCAAAAGCTGAATATCTTTAAGCGTTTAAGCTTAAAAGACTTAGCGCCAGTACCTCCTGCTGTAGCTGAGTACTCTACAGGTTTGTCGATGGGACAAACGGCGGAGCAAATGGCTAAAACGCATCAAATTTCTCGTGAAGAGCAAGATAAGCTTGCACATCGCTCGCACAGCCTAGCGGCTGAAAGCTGGGAAGCCGGCAAATTGTCTAGCGAAGTGATGACCGCTTATGCTGAACCGTATAAAGGTGCGCTTGAGCGCGATAACAACGTACGTTTCGATTCTAAGCTTGAAGGCTACGCGAAACTTCGCCCAGTATTCGATAAAAAGTACGGCTCGGTAACTGCGGCAAACGCTACACCGCTTACTGACGGTGCTTCTGCAGTGCTTATGATGACAGAAAGCCGAGCGAAAGAGCTAGGTTATACGCCGCTTGGTTACATTAAGAGCTACGCGTTCTCGGCAATCGACGTGTGGGAAGACATGCTAATGGGGCCGTCGTACGCGACACCTATTGCGCTAGATCGCGCAGGCATGACCCTAAACGACTTAACGCTAATTGAAATGCACGAAGCGTTCGCAGCGCAAACCTTGGCAAACGTTAAAATGTTTGCAAGTGACAAGTTCGCCAAAGAGAAACTAGGCCGCGACAAAGCGGCGGGCGAAATTGACATGGACAAGTTCAACGTGATGGGTAGTTCAATTGCTTATGGTCACCCGTTTGCCGCAACCGGTACACGTATGATTACGCAAATGCTTAACGAACTAAATCGCCGTGGCGGTGGTACAGGCCTTCTTACTGCATGTGCTGCGGGTGGTCTTGGTGCCGCAATGATTGTGGAGACAGAATAATATGAGTCAGGAACAAGAAATGACAAATGAAGTTCAGCCAACATCAGGAGCATTTACGTTAACCAAGCGAGATAATGGCGTTGCTATTCTTAGCATGGACGTACCTGGCGAGAGCATGAATACGCTTAAAGCTGAGTTTGGCGATGAGATATCTGCCATGCTTGATGATATTGAACGCGACAGCAGCATTAAAGGTGTGGTGTTAACAAGCGGCAAGCCAAGCTCATTCGTAGCAGGTGCCGATATCACCATGCTAGCAGCGTGTAAAACCGCGGAAGATGCCACAACCATAGCCGCTGGCGGTCAAGCCATTTTCGATAGAATTGAGAACATGAAGGCTACCTTCGTTGCGGCTATTCACGGCCCAGCGTTAGGCGGTGGTTTAGAGCTAGCATTAGCGTGTCACTACCGTGTATGTACCGATTCACCTAGTACTCAGGTAGGTCTACCGGAAGTGCAGCTTGGCTTGTTGCCAGGCAGTGGTGGTACTCAGCGCCTTCCTCGCCTAATTGGCATTCAGCAAGCGATGAAAATGATGCTTACTGGGTCTCCAGCACGCGCTAAGCAAGCTAAAAAGTACGGTATCGTAGATGATGTGGTACCTCACAGTGTTTTGCTAAAGGTAGCTGAACAGTTTGCGCTTAAACGCAAACCAGAAAGAGAAGCGCCGCAAAAGAGTGTGATGGACAAAGTGTTAGAGAAAACCGGCCCGGGCCGTAACATGATGTTCAAAAAAGCGCGCGAAGCGACATTTGCCAAAACCAAAGGTAATTATCCAGCGCCAGGTTACATTATTGATGTAATTGAAACGGGCATGAACGAAGGGATGAAAGCGGGGCTTAAAGCCGAAGCTGAAGCCTTTGGTAAGCTTGTTATGACGCCGGAATCTTTCCAGTTACGTCAGATTTTCTTCGCTACGACAGAAATGAAGAAAGAAAACGGCGTTGAAGGTGTTAAACCTGAAAAAATGAAGAAAGTCGGTGTGCTTGGCGGTGGTTTAATGGGTGGTGGTATCGCCTATGTAACGTCGACCAAAGCCGGTGTACCTGTCCGTATTAAAGACGTGCGTGCTGAAGGCATAGCCAATGCAATGAAATATAGCTATGACATCTTAAACAAAAAGGTGAAGAAGCGTTTCATGCGCAATAGTGAAATGCAGAAACAGTTGGCGCTTCTTACCGGTACGCTAGATTATAGTGGCTACCAAGATGCTGATATCGTGGTTGAGGCGGTTTTTGAAGATTTAGATCTTAAGCAAAAAATGGTGGCGGATATTGAAGAGAACTGCAAAGAAAGCACGATCTTCGCGTCTAATACGTCGTCTATTCCAATTACACAAATTGCAGCTAAAGCAGCACGACCTGAAAACGTGATTGGTCTACATTACTTCTCGCCAGTAGACAAAATGCCGTTGGCCGAAGTTATTGCTCACGATAAAACGTCTGACCAAGTCATTTCATCTACGGTAGAGTTTGCTAAAAAGCAAGGCAAAACGCCGGTAGTTGTTAAAGACGGTGCGGGCTTCTACGTAAACCGTATTTTAGCGCCGTACATGAATGAAGCGGCAAACCTCATTCTTGACGGTGAGCCTATTGAGCACATCGATAAGTCATTGGTTAAGTTTGGCTTCCCTGTAGGCCCTGTGAAACTACTCGATGAAGTGGGCATTGATGTTGGTACTAAGATTATCCCATTCCTTGTAGAGGCGTTCGGCGAGCGCTTCACTGCGCCAAGTGCTTTCGATAAAGTACTTGCAGACGGCAGAAAGGGTAAGAAAAACCAAAAAGGGTTTTATTCTTATGAAGGCAAAAAACCAGGTAAAGAAGTGGATGAATCAATCTACGAACTACTAGGTCTTTCACCTTCTGCTAAGTTAAGCGAAAAAGAAGTAGCGGAACGCTGTGTATTAATGATGCTTAATGAAGCAGCGCGCTGTTTAGACGAAGGCGTTATCCGTAATGCGCGCGACGGCGACATTGGCGCTATCTTCGGTATTGGTTTCCCTCCATTCTTAGGCGGCCCGTTCCGCTATATGGATACACTGGGAATTAAACACGTTGTTGCTCGTTTAAACCATTATGCTACTGCTGTAGGTGATAAATTTGCACCTGCTGAAGTGTTAGTAAAAATGGCAGAAAACGATCAAAAGTTTTACAGCTAAGTTTATAAAATGTTAAAAGCCGGGCGTTGCCCGGTTTTTTTATGTCTAATGGGTATTTTTGCTGGTTTATTGTTCTATTTTGGGTAGAATTCCTGCGGTTAAAAAATGAACGTGTCAAATTGTTGGCGTCAATTATCAGTAAGTTAAATTGAATAATTGATGGGGACAAGTAACCCCACGTAACTAGGTCAAACAGGCGGAGGCAGTGTGATTTCACTCGTAGTATTAAGCGTTATCTTTTCTCTATATTTTTATGTAGAAGCGTTTAAATGGGGAATGAGCGCGAAAAAGTGGGCGATAGCTGGTTTTGTGTTAGGTCCAATCTTACTACCCATGTTTTCCATCTCTCGCCATATACATTGGCGCAATGCGGTGGGGTTTAATAACCTTTACATTGCGGCGTAGTCTTTCCTAGCGGTCTGCTGAAATAAGTAAGTGTGGCGTAAAATACAGGTATAAAAAAAGAGAGCGTTGCTCTCTTTTTTTGGAAATTCTAAGGTATCTCTTAAAGACCAATACCGTAACCGCCACCACCCGTCTTAGGGCGAACTGTTTGTGGTTGAGTTACTGTCTCTTTTTGCGACTCAGGAGCTTGTTTAGCGCCTTCTTGCTTGTCGGCAGCAACTGGGGTAGCGGTAGAAAGTACTAGTGCAACTGCGTACTCTTTTAACATGTTAATTTCCTCTGATTATTTTGAACGAACAAACAAAACCGATTTTTTATATTTGTCATCGGTATCTAATACTTAGCTAAATGTGTGCCAAAAATAATATTTTTTAAAATATCCAATATAATCAGGTGGTTAGCTTTTCGTTTTAATGCGGAGGATTGTCGATGTTCACAAGCGCCATTTTAATGGCACTAAAGTCTAATAAACTAAGGTTGAATAGGCATGACTTTGCCTAAAGCTGCAATGAGTGGCATGAGGCAGGGGAAAGTACGCGCCTAAACGCGAATAAAAGGTAAGGGCTATTAAAAGTTAGAGTGGCCAAGCAGTGTATGAAGCTTTTGATTCTCGGTAAGAAGCTTCTCGAAGCGCTCTGCATTTAATGGTCGGCTGTACAAGAAGCCTTGCAACATTTCGCAATCGTAGCGACGTAAAATATCTAGCTGAGCTTCTTCTTCAACGCCTTCCGCTACAACTTTTAAGCCTAGATTGTGGGCGATATTTATAATGGCAGCCGCCATATGACGATCTACATTACTTTTTGCAATATCGTCAATAAATGCTTTGTCAATTTTTAGCGTGTTTAGCGGGAAACGCTTTAAGTAGGCTAGAGACGAGTAACCTGTACCGAAATCGTCTAGCGCTAGGTGAATACCTCTTTCGCGAAGGCGAGTCATCATTTGAAGGCCGTTTTCAGGACTTTCCATTAGCGTACCTTCAGTTATTTCGCACTCTAAATGTAGTGGTGACAAACCGATATCGCTTAAAATCTTGTTTATTCTGTCGTCTAAGTCAGGTAATTCGAACTGCTTCGCAGATATATTCACAGCTACACGACCACTAAACAAACCTTGGTTTACCCAGCGTTTGGTATCTGCACAAGCCTTTCTTAGCACTTGTTCACCAATTTCTATAATCTGGCCTGTTTGCTCTGCCAGAGGGATAAATTGCCCAGGGCTTACTATGCCTTTTTGTGGGTGCTCAAAGCGCACCAAAGCTTCCATGCTAACTAGCTTACCTGAGGCTATATCAACTTTCGGCTGGTAGTAAACCGTAAACAAGTCATCTTTAATACCTTGTCTTATAAGGTTTTCGATTTGCAGTTGCCTAACGGCGTTTTGATTCATCTCTCCGCTAAAGAACTGGTAGCTGTTACCGCCATTGTTTTTAGCGAAATACATGGCTGTGTCGGCGTTTTTCAGCATTTCTTGGGGAGAAGTGCCGTCGTCAGGGAAGAACGCGATACCAATACTGGCACCCAATACAAACTCTTGCTTATTAATGATAAAGGGGCGAGATAATGTGTCTAATAGATTCTGTGCGTAATGCGTTACCGTGTGGATATCGGCATTGTCTTCCATTAACACGCTAAACTCATCACCACCTAAGCGATAGCAGGTCGCACTCTTACCCGTAATTCTCTGTAGGCGCTTTGCTATTTGTTTAATTAATATATCGCCCGTTTGGTGACCTAAAGAGTCGTTTATTTTCTTAAAGTTATCCATATCCAAACAGAGTAGGGTATGTTGTGCCCCTTTCCGCACCAAGTTCTGGTGGCTAGCTTGGAAGAACGAACGATTCGGAAGCTCTGTGAGCGGGTCAGTATTAGCTAGTTTCAATAGTTCTTTTTCAGTACTTTTTCTTGACGTGATATCACTAAATACGCCTACAAAATGGCTTATTTTTCCGTCATCGTCATGGACGGCGTCTATATTTAATTCCATTTCATAGCGCTCGCCGTTCACTCGCACACTTTCTACTTCACCTGACCAGTTACCTTTTGCTTTTAGCGTTTTCTTAATTTCTTCGGTAAACGCGTCTGGATATAGATGGAAGTGCATATAGCTTGCTAACGCTTGATCGCGGGTCTCGCCGGTGTAACCGCAATATGCATTGTTTACACTTATGAATTTAAATTGGGTATTAGTTATGAATACACCTTCAGAAATATTCTCAATTGAACGCTTAAATAGATTCAGCTGCTCTTCAGCTTCTTTTAAGTGATGAATATTCTTAAGCGTACCAGTCATTCGTACCGGCTGAGCATTGTGGTCTCTTTCAACCACTTTTCCGCGGTCAAGTATCCAAATCCACTGATTCTTAAATGTCTTTGCGCGGTATGCAAGCTCGTAGAAGTCGCTATTACCTTCAAGATGGTCTCTTAGGGCAGTTTTAACACGGTTTACGTCGTTAGGATGAATGTTTGCATCGTAAGCGCCTGTAGTGCGTATATCATCTTGTGGAAAATCAAGTGTGCCCCACGTATTTGCACGGTAAACTTGGCCTCTGTATACGTCCCAGTCCCACAGCTCATCTCCAGAACTCCATAGCGTCAGTTTAAGGCGTTCTTCGGACTCTTTAATGGCAAGCTGGTTTGCCTTCCTTATCTGATATTGGCGAACGATGAATGCAAAAATAGCGAATGCGACAATACAATAAAAAACAATAGCAACAGTATGAAGCCAAGGTGGTCTTGCGATTTGAACTGAAAGATTTCTGCTGTCAGACCACAACCTTCCTGGCGCTTTTGCTTGTACCTCGAAAACGTAGTTTCCAAAGCTTATATTATTAAATTGAGCAACTCTGTCGTCTCCATTATCAATCCAGTTGTCGTCAAAACCGATTAACCGATATCGGTAAACCACGTGTTGCGGGTAAACAGAGTTGAGTAAATTGAAAGATATGCTGAATCTAGACTCATTGTAATCTAGCGCAATCGACTTTTTAGTTCCTATATTTTGTGCCGATGAGAAATAACTTGTTTCGCCACTGCTTTCCCTCTGAATTACATTTGACCTATTGTTAGATACCCCAAAAACTTTTAATTCAGAAAGCTCTGGGATAAGTGTTTTCGTCAAATCATCTTTTGAGCTAGTTTTCTTACTCGTTATTATGTTGTAACCAGTCATCCCACCAAAATAGATAGTTTTTTCTGAGGATGCGAAAGCTGAGCTCTCGCCTAAAGAATTGTAGTTAAGCTCTGAATTTGGAACCGAACTTACTTCTTCAAGTTCGGGAAGTTTGATTTGGTGAACTCCCGTAGTATCTGCATACCAAATACTGTTATCGATACCTACGGATGATATTATTAGCCCAGAGTTTTCTGTACGAACTTGCCTTTTGACAAATTCAAGAGAATGCTTGTCGACCTGCAAAATTCCTTTCGAGCGAGTAGTTAACCAGTATGAGTCTGGTGTTTCGTAAACGCCGTAAACGAGTGAATCGAAACCATTGCTCTGATCTAAGTTTTTGATCAACTCCCTGTTCTTCAGCGAGTATATACTTACACCTGACTCGCTTCTCAGCCAAAGTCGATTATCATTATCTTTATAGATCGGAACTAAACGAGATGAGTCTATCTCTATTTTTATTGGCTCAACAGATGCTTTAGACGAATCATAACCAAGAGATAGTTTTACCGGTCCCTGTGTATCCTCCCAGATCCAAACTTCGTCCCCTTTGGTATAGAGAAAATCGATAAATAACCCTTCGAACACATGATCTATTAATTGAAGCTTTCCTTCCACCTGCCTCAAAACATAGATGCCATTAGAGGATGCAACCCAGAATGTACCTTTAGTATCTATTTCAACATCCCAGTAAGTTATTGAGTTCGCAAAATCAGAGAAGGTTTCTGAGAACTTTACTTCTCCGCTAGAGCTATTAATAACGCCAAGTCCTCTTTGTTGAGAAACAACATATATGTCGTTGGCGGAGTCTTCTGCAAAGCCCCATATTGAGGAGTAGTCATCCTCGGATAAGTTCGAAGAATTAAAAACAGATTTATACCTAGTTGTAGCGTAGTCTGGGTGATACCTAAACGCCCCGCTCTTTATTGTCGTAACCCAGATACCACCGACTCTATCTGTTACTAGGTTCATGATTGTTGCTGTAGGCAAGCCTGTCAGCTCTTGATTGTCGTGATCAAGGTAGATGACCCTCGGTTGAAAGCTGCTATTTATCTCTGACGTTGCTGCATCACTAAATATGAATAGGCCTGCTTGAGTGCCAATCCAGATGTCGTCATCTTTCTCATAGATTGTTAGGGTATTAAGCGCTTCATCAGACTTAGAAGTGAATGCGTCTTTAAAATGTTGAAGTATTTTACCCGAAGCAGCTATGACATAGATGCCCTCATTGGTTGCAAGCCAATAGTTACCGTTGATTACTTTGATGTCGTGAAGAGAACGAACATCCAAGTTGATTCCCCATGGATTTACTTTTGTTGCGGAATAAAGTGACTCGTCAGCCTTGTCTATAAGCGAAAGCCCAAACTCATTTGAACCTAACCAGGTGCGGTTCGCTTCATCATAAATGACCTTTATAAAACTCTGGTCTTTGTGTATCTGTTTTACAACCTCAATTTGATGACTCTCTTTCGATAACTTGTAAAGAAACTTCAGATCAGCGAATAGAATGTCACCATCGTACGATTCACCGATGCCAGTAATAAAATCAACTTTAATTACACTATTTTCTCTATTGAAAACTTTGAAGTTGTCGCTTTCAGGTTGATACTTGGCAAGACCTGCTTGTGTTCCTACCCATAACTCGCCATGAGAATCTAAGAATAGATTTTGAGTATAACCGGACGGAAGTGAATTGTGGTCAACATCTGAAGGGTGGTATTGCTTCACCTCATAACCAGAGTAGCGATTTAAACCATTGGAGGTCGCAATCCAAATATATCCTTTATTGTCTTCAACGATATCCAATACCGCAGTGTCAGAGAGTCCTTGCTGTTTATTTAGCTCATTGAAATGAAGATCAGAAACCTCTATCGCCTTTGCAGAAGAAAAAAGAATTTCTGACAAAGCCAACAAAAGAAGAGAAATTGAATAAATTAGGGTTGAGCGCACCTACACACCTTTGGCATACGCCATTTATTATTTTTTTAATTCACTGGCGGCATCCCTAACAGCCAGAATAATAAATATGCCGAATTAACTAAGCCTCTACAAGGACTTTTTAGTAATAACAAGAATGATGGTTTACTTATTAACCAACCTTGTCTGCGAATACCACTGGGTATCGGCAGATTGATTAAAATCTTAACGACCGTGGCACGTGTCTATCATGCAGCTTTAGTAGTAAGGAATTTCTTTTTTGAATTCAGAAATACTATTAATCGTTCGTTTTTCTTGCGTGGGAATACTCTCAAATTTTCCACGAGAGAACAGCACCAATTCCCCGCAGCGCTCTCGTTTAGCGAGCTGATGCGCGAAGTCTTGAATCTCTTCGAAACTCAAGCCTTTGATCCTTTCAGCAAGCTTTGCATTTCTATTAAACTCTAAATCTTGCGTACCCAAACTTACCCATAAACGCTGTGACTTCATCGAAAGAGTAAGGTCTCTCTCTTCTAACTGCTTAATGAGGTTTTGTTGGATAGTCGGCCAATAAAAACGATAGAACTCTATTTCATTGAGTTGCTGGAACAAAAAGGCGGTCATTGCATCTAGCAACTGCTTTGGACTGCATTGCGGGCTTTGTATGTAAAATGCCATTCCGGGGTGTTGATTATGTGGTACATAGCCTGTACCGACTATGTATCCCAATTGCTGTTCTGTTCTTAACGAATTGAAGAACGGTGCTGCCAGCATCTGTTCAAGAACCATACATAATGCGGTGTCGGTGAGGCTAGGAGAAGGTGCTTGTAAATAAAGTACGACCGCTGAGTCATCGTGATTACACAACACCTCGTGATAAAGAGTTCCGCCCACAGGCAGCTTAGATACGGCACGAGAAAGGGGAGCTCCCCCTGCATTTTTGCAATGGCTATGAAGCGACGTCGAAAATGCCTTTGCTTCTTCGCTTGCCCAGTTGCCATGCATAAATGCCTCTACAAAATAATGCTCAAAGGCTGCACTGCGACAGCCTAGCATCTCGTTATAAGAGATGTTTTCTATCACGTCTAACAATTCAACTGGCGCTTGCGTGTTGCGTTGAATAAGAACACTTAAACGAGAGAATAAACGGTTAGTCGGCTTATTTAAAAGTGAATTATGAAGGCTTTGAATTTGAAGTGCTTTGTGATGTTCAAAGGCTCTTTCGTCAGGAATAAAACCGAGAACGGCGTCAAGAAGTTGACTTGCTAATAATGTCTGCTGATTCGTAAAACCACGGGTGTGTAGGGTAAACCCAGCTTGATGCCCATAAATCCGATAGTGAAGTCCTGCTATTTCAGCTCGGTAGTATTTAGCTTGGAGATGATCGTTAAGTGCGCCGAGCCAAATTCGCTTGGCCGCAACAGAGGTCAAAGAGTCTGAAAACTGAGCTGCGTCGAAAGAGATATAAATATCGCCTTTGGGGCTATGGAATTGTTGGTCCTGAGCGAACCAAAATCGATAGCCACCATTATCTACCAACCTATTTGGAACATTAAACCCCGTTTCAGGGAGGATAAGCGTGTATTCGCTCGCCAAATAAGGGTTGGGTGGGGGAAGACACAATTCTGGAATTTTCTTTGCGCTTTCAAGTGAATGTATTAGCGCATCGTCGATGTCTTCAACGCTATATTCAGCCTCATAAAATGCGCAAACCTGAGTGGTTTTAACATCTTTTGATATGACCTTTAAACGAAGGTTCTTGGGCGTGAAAAAAGATAGTGCATGCTCAATTATGCTTCTGTCATAACTACCAATAGTAGAGCGAAGTCTATTTAATTCGTCAGGTTCGAATATAAATTGATGCTGTGCATACTCAGTTATGATCCCAAGCGGCTTCACATTTTCTTCGTACTCTAAGGCCAGCGCATTTAGCTGAGACTTTTCGTGAAAGCGCCATTCTTCAGTCGATGCTTCTCTAATTAATTCGATGTAGCTAAATAGTGCCTCTAGCACCTGCGCTTTGTGTTTAAGGCCTTCCTGGGTAAGCTGAAAGCTCACGTTAAAATCTTTAAATTTATCGCCTTCTATGCCAGAGCCTGCTATCAGGTTTAACGCCCAATCTTTTTCTTTTAAATAGGCAAGTAGGCTTCCTTCACCTTCGTCACCAATCAAATGGCTGATGTAGTTCAGCGGTTTGGTTTTGTAGTCGTTCTGTAAAGCGGGAAGGGCAAATGTCACTATCATACGTCTAGCAGATTGCAGCGGATGAATGTTGATTTGAATGCCCAGTTCATTTTCTGTGTAAAGCGAAGGCCAGTCGTCAGAGGCTAACTGTCCACTTGGCAATGTCCCAAAACACTGATTCACTAACGCCTCTAGTTGACGTATTGGCATAGGACTGGCTATGCACAAGCGCATATTAAGCGCACAGTAATACGATTGGTGCAGTGCCTTTAGGCGCCGTTTAAGCTCTGTACATTCGTGTTGAGAAAAAGTATCGCAATTGCCTACAGAAAATTTTGCAAAAGGATGTTCTGGATTACATGTCTCTTTATGAATTTGATAAAGGCGGCGAAGGTCGTCTTTTTTCTTAAACTCAAATTCAGCATGAATGTTCTTTATTTCGTTGGTTAGTGCGTCTTCTTCAAATAAGGGTTGCCTAAGCATATCTGCAAATGCAGGCAATGTTTGCGCAATAGCGTCACCGCTGCAATTAAAATGGTAATTTGTGTACTCGGTACCTGTCCACGCGTTGATTGTGCCGCCGTGTTGCTCAATGAATCCATTTATAGCATTGGGTTTGGGCAAATGACGGCTACCCATAAAAAGCATGTGTTCAAGAAGATGGGCTAACCCTTGGCAATCGTTTGGGTCATAAAAGTGTCCGGCTCTTACCGCCATTGAAACAAAAGATTCACTCGCTTCTGGCGTGTGACATAACATGGCACGCAACCCATTAGGTAAAGTAACGTGATGTGCGTTTTCTAAATTTATGGTGTTGTTCACATTGTCTCGTTTTTGGTCAAGAGCACCTTACTGCTGGAGCGTCTATAAAGAGAAACTTCACAAAACGTTAAATAATGTACGAAAATTCTCACTATTCGCGGTTTAGCGCTAGGCGTAGTATCAGCTCTCTGATATCGTTAGCATACTTTCATTAATACTATGCGCAATGTTATGTCAGGTCAAAGTAGCAACGACGACATTTATCTTTTCATTATGCGTCACGGTGAAGCAGAAGCGCCCAGACTCGATGATAAAAGCAGGCAACTTACACCATTAGGTAGAGAGCAAGCCAAAACAGCAGCTTTATGGTTAAAAGATCAGTATTGCCAGAAAGGCATTGTGGACTTAGCGCTTGTGAGCCCTTATCGTCGAGCCAAACAGACCCATGATATGGTATCGCTTGATATCATTGCGAACAAAGTTGAAAATAATGAAGATATTGTTCCGGAAGGCTCGCCAAGACTGGTGAGTGATTATATTGATGGACTTCTTCACGCCGCGGTCAATTCCAAAAAACCAATCAAAAAACTTCTTGTTGTTAGTCACATGCCGCTAGTTAGCTATCTCGTTGATGAACTGTGCCAGTCTTACACCACAAGTTTGTTTTCTACGGCCTCAATTGCTGTTATCAAGTATTCTTTAAAAGAGCACAAAGGCACGCTGGTAACGCATTATCAAGGACTGTAAACGCCTTGCTCCTTCTTAGCGATTAATTTCGGAAATTGAACAATTAATCGTTAAGTATATTCCCACATGGTCGATAGACTCTTTGAGAGTGTCAAAGTTTATTCTATTGAAGGGTTGGGAAATGGACAGCAAATCTATTCCTGAGCTCCTTAAACGTTCATTGCAATCGCATATGGCGGAGGCTGATTTACGTGAAGATAAGGAGACGCAGGATATTATTGCCAAATTATCTGAATTGTCAGATAAGGTCGCTGCTGCGAAAGCTAGAGCGCTGGCAAATAGAGCACAGCGTCTAGCTGACGAATCAAAAGGTTAGTTGATAAGGCCGAAAGGCAGGTTAACCACCAAAACGCTTAGTGGTCGTTATTCGACTCTTTAGGTGCAACATAGTATTCCGGCATGATTCTGACGGTTTTTATCATGCTTTCTGAAATGTCTACAATTTCTAACGGATAACCCGCCAAACGCACGCTTACTTTGTTCTCAGGAATATCTTCAAGATACTCAAGTAATAAACCATTAAGGGTTTTAGGGCCTTCCGTAGGCAGGTTCCAATCCATTTCTCTGTTCAATTCTCGGACGTTGGCACTACCATCAACCAATACTGAACCATCCTGTTGTACGTGTGCTTCTTTACTGTGGTCTGGAACCATACTGGTGGTAAAGTCACCGATAATCTCTTCAAGAATATCTTCAAGAGTGACTAGACCCATAATGTCGCCATACTCATCAACAACCAGAGCAATGCGCTCTTTTTCCGCTTGAAACTTATACATCAGCGTGTGCAGCGGGGTAGATTCAGGCGTGTAGTAAATCTCACGAACAGCGCGAAGCAAGCTTGATTTAGTAAACTGGTCTTTTGATAGTAGGCGCAGGGCGTCACGCACATGCACAAAGCCTACCGCATCGTCGACACTGTCTCGGTATAATAAAACACGGGTGTGCTGAGCATGGGTCAATGCTTTTTGAATTTTTTTCCAGTCGTCGTTTATGTCGATGGCAAAAATTTCGGCGCGCGGCACCATGATATCTTCGGCCGTTACGCTTTCTAAGTCCAAAATGCTAACTAGCATATCTTGGTGTCGTTTTGGGATCATGGCCCCAGCTTCGAAAACCACGGTTCTTAACTCTTCTCGACTTAACGAGTCGTCACTTCCACTTGCAGGACTAATTCTTAGCAAAGCGAGAATGCCGTTTGTAATACCGTTAATCGCTGCCACAAAAGGGTACAACAAGGTAAGTAGTGGAAGCAGAATGATGGAGCTTGGGAATGCCACTTTTTCTGGATAGAGAGCCGCCAACGTTTTAGGTGTTACTTCTGCAAAGATAAGTAAAACTAACGTTAGGCCAAACGTAGCAGCGAAGAGCCCCCAGTAGTCGCCGAATAAACGAATACAAAGTATGGTTGCAAGCGAGGACGCTGCAATATTAACTAAGTTGTTTCCTATAAGGATAAGGCCGATAAGGCGATCGGGGCGTTCTAAAAGTTTAGCAACACGTATAGCTGAGCGGTTGCCTTCGCCTTGCAAGTGCTTAAGTCGATAACGGTTTATCGACATCATGCCGGTTTCTGAACTAGAGAAATACGCAGATAGTAATATGAGTACGCCGAGCGCGATAAACAGCGTACTCGTTGATATGTCGTCCAATTAATGGGTTCCTGTCTTAACTTAGGCTTCAAATGTATTGATTTGAGGTGCGAGTTTCAAGGGAAAATTGTTGATATGCCCCTAATTAACTAGATAACACCAAAAAGTGACAAGCGCCGCCGAGCCGACTAAAAAGCAAGCCCGGCAGCGAGCTCAGCAATAAATACAGGGAGTCTTAAAGAAGAAATTCGCGAACTAGTTTGCTACCAAAATAGGCAAGGGACAGTAGCGTCACACCCAAGACTGTCATCACAATAACTTGTCGCCCGCGCCAACCTCGAAGTTTCTGGCCTATTAAAAGAATGAGAAAAACAACGAGAGCGGCCGCTGATAGCACCGTTTTATGCGCGTAAGTTTTGTTAAACATATCTTCTAAGAAAACAAACCCGCTAATTAGTGAAACGGTTAGTAAACAAGTTCCCGCAAGCAACAGCTTGAACAAAATGTTTTCTACAAGCATTAGAGGCGGTAGTGATGAATGTAGTAACGCAGCACCTTTTTGCTTTAACCGGTAGGTAATGTAGGACATTTGCAGTGCGTACAAGAATGCAATGACCAAAGTGCAGTAAGCAAACAATGACAAGCTAATATGGATAACTAAGCCCGGCTGCAGCTCTATGTGCATGATGTACGATACGGGAATAAACTGCGAGGCGAGTACCGTAAGACTTGCAAAGCCGAAGACAACAGGAAGTAAAATAAGATTAGGAATGGCCCGGGCAAATATAAGCATGGATACGGTGATTATCCACGACACTAATGAAAGCACGTTGGTTACACTCATGTCTTGCCCAGGCGCGACAATAATAACGTTGGTGAGAAAAGCGATATGTGCAATTGCCCCAACACTAGCGATGGATAGCCCTAATCGCTTATTCGGGCCGTCTTGGTGTACGAATTTGCCAATAAGTACTGCCGCAGCTAATGCGTAGAGTAAAGCAGCAGATATGGCGAAAAGGGTGTTCATGATGCGTCCTGTAATAGGTAGGTGACGTCTTCACCGACTGAGTCGGTATTGATACTGCAACTTGCAAGTAAATTCAACCATCTCCTTGATTTTGTTTGTTTCACACCCACTTTTAGTGTGGGTATAGGATCATGGAAGGACAATTTTTACTCCATATCGACTTCGAAATTCGTACATCAAATTTCGACAACCCTTGACGCAAAAGTTTAAAAATTTAACCGCAATTGTGGGTACGTTACCGTTCGCTTTTACGTTACAATGCGGGCATTACGTCTGAAATAAAAAGAAGTTTCATACTATGTTTGAGAATTTATCAGAACGCTTAGGCCAGACATTACGAAATGTCAGCGGTAAAGGGCGTCTTACTGAAGACAATATTAAAGAAACGCTACGCGAAGTGCGTATGGCGCTACTTGAAGCCGACGTTGCGCTACCCGTAGTAAAAGCGTTTGTTGCACAGGTAAAAGAGCGTGCAGTTGGTACTGAAGTTACCAAGAGCCTTAAGCCTGGCCAAGTATTTATTAAAATCGTTCAGTCTGAACTAGAGTCGGTGATGGGGGAAGCGAACGAAAAGCTTAACCTCGCAACTCAACCTCCGGCTGTTGTGCTTATGGCGGGCTTACAAGGTGCGGGTAAAACTACGTCTGTAGGTAAACTTGCGAAATACCTAACTGAGCGCGAGAAAAAGAAAGTGATGGTAGTGAGTGCCGACGTTTATCGTCCGGCCGCTATCAAGCAGCTTGAAACCCTTGCCGGTGAAGTGAATGTAGCTTTTCACCCGTCAACGATTTTACAAAAGCCCATTGATATCGTTAACGATGCCATTGTTGAAGCGAAGAAGAATTTCTTCGATGTACTACTAGTGGATACAGCAGGTCGTTTGCATGTCGACAACGACATGATGGACGAAATTAAAGAGCTTCACGCTGCCGTTAAGCCAATTGAAACTCTGTTCGTGGTTGATGCCATGACCGGTCAGGATGCTGCGAATACGGCAAAGGCGTTTAACGACGCGCTACCGCTAACCGGTGTAATACTGACCAAAGCAGATGGTGATGCACGAGGTGGTGCTGCACTGTCGGTTCGTCACATCACGGGTAAACCTATCAAGTTTATCGGTATGGGCGAAAAGGTTGATGCACTCGAGCCTTTCCACCCTGAGCGTATTGCGTCTCGTATCTTGGGCATGGGCGACGTACTTAGCCTTATCGAAGAGGTTGAGCGTAAAGTCGATAAGTCGAAAGCGGAAAAGCTGGCCAAGAAGGTACAGAAAGGAAAAGGCTTCGACCTGCAAGACTTTAAAGATCAGCTTGAGCAAATGAAGAACATGGGCGGCATGATGGGAATGCTTGATAAGCTTCCTGGCATGGGCGGTATGTCTGATAAAATCAAAGATCAGGCAAACGACAAGCAGTTTAACCAAATGGAAGCCATCATTAATTCAATGACACCGGCCGAACGCGCACGTCCAGATATGATTAAAGGGTCGCGTAAGCGCCGTATTGCGGCAGGCTCAGGTACGCAAATTCAAGACGTAAACCGTTTACTTAAGCAGTTTACGCAAATGCAGAAAATGATGAAGAAAATGTCTGGCGGCGGCATGAAGAAGATGATGCGTCAGATGAAAGGCATGATGCCTCCGGGTGGCGGTTTTGGAGGCCCTGGTGGCCCAGGCGGCCCGGGTGGATTCGGCGGTCCTGGCGGGTTTGGCGGAGGCGGTGGCTTCCCACCTCGTTAAAAGGCTGTCGCATTACTTAGCAATGCTTAAAAACCTCAATCGCAGCAATGCATTGAGGTTTTTTTATTTTTTTGCATCCAGTATCACTCATCAATCGTTTGGCTTGTTGAACAGGACGTGAGCAGTACTAATCGCATCGCGCGTTTAAGTGACGTCTCTTCACGAATCAACAAGTACGGAGATGAAGATGGAATTCAATAAAACATCACAGCAAAAATTAAAACTGTCACTGTTGGCGACGGCAATGGTTCTCGCGCTAAGTGCCTGCGACGGTGACGACGGAACAAATGGTGTCGATGGGACTGATGGCGCGCCTGGCCAAGATGGTGCACCCGGTCAGGATGGAGCCCCAGGCTTTGCGTCAGCGACTTTCTTGGTCGCAAACAATGGCGATGACAACCGCAATACTGTTACCTCGATTGACCAAAACGCGAACGTCTTATCCACGGTAACCACAGGAGCCAATGAGGGGATTGTATTCACGCAAAGCGGAAGCTTAGTACAAGCTGGCGACAGTGATTTACCGTTATTAAGAACGCTTTGTAATTTTGAAGCTCAAGCCGACTACATGATGAGTGCAGGGCACGAGATAACGGGCGCAGCTACGGGCCTTGTTAACCCGAAAGGTATTGCCTTTGCTGAAAATGCAGGTTTAGTTATGGTGGCTGACTTTAACGGTCAAAAGGTTAGCGTATTCGGTAGCCAAGCAGTAGGCAATGTTGCACCGATTGCAGAAATAATGACCTCAGCAAAACCATGGGATGTGGCCTATGACGAACAAAGCGATAGATTGTTTGTTGCACTGACCGATGGGACACTTGCGGTTTACGATAATGTCGCTGGTTCTGATTTTGCGCCCGCAGTTATGCGTTCAGTGGTGCCTTCAGATGCAGACGGAAATCAAATATCGATTAATCTGCACGGTATCGCTTACGAGCCTATGTCTAATCGTATGGTATTGTCAGACGTTGGCGATGCTGCAATTGCTGATGATGGTCAAATTTTTGTTTTAGAAAATGTTTCATCAGCTGATGGCGCTGTCGTACCAAGCAGAGTTATTGGCGGCGCATCGACCCAGCTTGGTAATCCGGTAGACATTGTTTTAACCGGTTCTGATCTTCGCGTGGCGGAAAAATCCAATGACGCCATTTTGGTGTTCTCAAACATATTTAACGGTGCGAGCGGCGACGTTGCACCAACGCTATCAACGCCTTCAGTAAAACCAGAGTCGTTGGCCGAGTTAACTCAGCTGAACGAGATGACAGACGCATCGGACGATGGCATAACTACCATGCCTATTATGGGCCTTTCGGTATCAAGTAACCCTGCAAGCGAAGGTCCAACCACGGGGCAAGTAGCGCAATACAGCGCTGTACTTTCCAGTGAGCTAAGCACTTTTGACGCTGGTATGAGCATTGAGAGTGCCGCTTTCACGGCTAGCGGTGATGGCGTCATTACCTTCGATGATGTTGAAACCTCAACGGGTGGTTTACTCGTGATTAATCGCCTCAAAACCATGCGAGACGGTATGATGTATAGCGATAGTTTCGACCACATGATTGCGGGTAGCGATACAGGCTTGATTGCACCTAAAGGGTTAGACATTGCCTCAGAAGCAGGTGTGGTATTTGTGGCAGATGTTAACGAAGCTACTCCTGCCGTTCGCGTATTCTCGCCTTGTGCGTCAGGCAATGTTGCGCCTCTATTAACACTTGAAGCGGCCAACGGGGCGCGCCCTTGGGATGTGGATTACGACCCATCAACTGATAGCGCGTATCTGGCGTTAACTAACGGTTCGGTTGCCGTGTTTGAAGAAGTGATGCGCAAAATGGAAAGCGGTGAAACCGTAATTACGGGTGAAGACAGGCTGATTGTCCCTGCAAGTGGTGGGGCAGCATTTGCCGCGCCAACCAACATCCATGGCATAGACTATGATAGCCAAAGCGATAGTTTGGTCATTTCTGATGTAGGCAGCGCAGCGGATGCTACTGACGGTAAATTGTACGTGATTCCTGGCGCAGGCAGTGCCGATGGCATAACGGATGTATCCGTCAATATTGCAGGACCGAGCTCAATGTTGGGTAATCCGGTAGACTTGATGCTCAGCAATGGTCATGTATATGTTGCTGAAAAATCAAATGGCATGATCCTGCGCTTTGACAATATTCTAAATGCAGCCTCGGGTGATATTACGCCCAGCTTTAGCATGATGTATCCCGCACCAGAGTCGGTAAATGTATTGTCAGTGAAGTAAAACAACTGATGAACAGCCTTGTAGAAACCGATCATTTCATCGCTGTTCTATGAAAGCTCAATGCTTTCGCTAAAGCGGCACGTACCTAATCAGTACGTGCCGCTTTATATTTATTTGGCGTTATTGGGATATTCAAAAGCTTTGCCAACTAACTTTTGAACAATAGCATGCTTTATAACCAACAAATCATCGCGCATCTGTGCAAATTCGTGAATTCATAATACACTGACGGGCTACATCGTGCGCATGTGCTCGCTTTCTTTCAGGTATGCAACTTTTACCCTATCAAAGCAGGTACAGTTTTGTGCTGTGTGAGCGTTCACGCGGCAGAGTTATTGATACAGGAACACTATGGCAGGCTTAAAACGTATTATTCTTATCGACACGCATTTACCAGGCGTGGTCGAGCTAAAGCTTGATGGACACACCAATATTTGTGGTACCAATGCGTCGGGTAAAACCACGCTTCAACGACTTATTCCCGTTTTTTACGGCGAGTACCCAAGTCGCGTGGTACCGGCAACCCGTGACAGCTTTGAACGCTGGTATTTGCCTCGTTTATCTAGCTTTATTATTTATGAATACACGCGTGCTGAAGGTGACCTGTGCCAAGCAGTGTTAAGCTCAAACGGAACCGGCGTCAATTATCGTTTAATCGGCAAGCCATTTGAAATCAGTGATTATTTGATAGAGCAAAAGAACGGCAAACACGCTAGTGTAAGCAGCGCCGAGCTTGCACGCGCCATGAAGCGTAACAACATATTGGTTACGAGCTTACTTAATACGAAAGACTTCCGTGCAATCATTCAAAACGACCACGGGGTGCTTAACCAGAGTAACAATGCCCGTGAGCTATTAGGCTACGCCAAAATCTTTAGCCTTTGCGAACCGTCGAAACACATGCGCCACATTGAGAAGTTGGCTAAAGCGGTTCACTCTAAAGAAGGCAAGATGGAAACTATCAAGGCCATGATTGCCGCCATTTTAGAAGAGGATGGTGTTACGCCACCTACTTCAGGCCTAAGCCGCCACCGCGTCGATGACTGGATTAAAGAATGTCACTTAATTAAACAGTTCGACAAAATTCGCCCTGAATTTTCTAAACTCGAACAAGCTGACATGGCGCTAACCACAACAGAGCAAGTGCTTGCTAACCTTAAGCATAGCTTCGAGCTTGATAAGACCTACTTGGCTGCGCGCGTTGAAACAACAAAGAATGAACTGGATGAGAATAGCTTCCAGCGCAAACAAACGGACAGCGAGTGGGGTGATACCCGTGATCACCTAAACCAGGTAATTTCATCTGCTCGCGCTGATGTTGAGAAGTTCACCAGTGAACTTGATACGGTAGAGAGTGAATTCGATAAATGGCAAGACGAAAATATTGAGCAGCTTAAAGAAGACGTGGCAAATCTAGCGCAGTGGCAAAATGAAAAGGCCATGGCCGATAGTCGCTATGTACTGCTTACTGAAAAACACCAAGATATTGAGTCGGCCTACAACAAGCGCTTGGCTGAGCTAGGTGAAAAGCTGTCAATTACCCTGGAAGAAATGTCAGCCGCACGCCAAGAAGCCGCAGAAAATAAAGCTGAGCAGCAGCAGAGCGAGCGTGAAGCATTAAGTCGCATTCAGAGCGACTACAATAGCCAGCTAAGCGCGCTTCAGAACGATTACCAAAATAGTTTGAACGAGCTAAAAGTTGCTGAAGCTGAACTTAAAGCGTCACTTAGCAATGCAGGCTACAACGAGTTTGAACAATCTCAGCTGGATATTCTTGATGCGGCCATTAAAGAAGCATCTATCAATGAAGATGCAGCGCGCGGTGAGCTGCGACAAGCGCAGCAGGCGCACAGTAAATCAGTTGAGTTTCGCAAAGAATGTTCAAATGCGTTAGATAAAGCAAGCAACGCCTTTCAACAAGAAGAAAAAGCGGTTAACAAGATTAATGCGCTTCTTTACCCTGGCGAAGGCTCGCTACTTGAGTTCTTGCGCGCCAATGTAGATGACTGGGAGTTATCCTTAGGTAAAGTTGTGCGCCCTGAGCTACTAGAGCGCACTGATTTAGCGCCTGCTATGGCAAAGGATGCACAAAGCCATACCTTTATGGGCGTTCAGTTAGCACTTACTGAACTTGATACCCCAGACTATGCCTTTACCGAGCAAGCGCTTAAGCAGCAACTGCAAGAAGCTGAAATTCGTCAAGCCGCTGCCCTTGCTGCGCAAAACGAATGCGAACAGCGCTTGGCGAAAGCGAACGAAGATGTGCGCAACGCCGAGCTTGTGGTTACCCAAAAAGACAACGCCGTTAAAAGTGCCGAAGCAAGCCGTAAACGTGCACAGCAAGACCGCGATACGGTACTTAGCGAATATCAGCAGGCGCTTTCTGCACGTAAGCAAAAAGCCAAAACTAAGCTTGAAGCGAATCAGCAGTCGCAAAAGCAAGCGAAGGCGCAGTTTGAGCTTAGTCGTGACGAAATCAAAGATCAGCAGCGAGAAGCGGAAACCGAACACAAATTCCATTGGCAGCAGCTTATTGCTGACAGTGAGGCACGTATATCTCAGCTTGATAGCGACATGCGTAAGGCGAAAGACAATGCTGCCCAAGACCGCAAAGATATGCAGGATTGGCTAGAAAGCGAATTGAGCAATCGCGGTGTGGATGTTGATGAAATAGGTCAGCTTAAAAAGCAAATCAATAAGCTTAAAGAAGACATTACGCGCACTGAAACCCACCGTCATAAAGTAGCCGACTACGAGCGTTGGTACACTAACGTGTTTACCAAGCAAAAAGTGGTATGGCAGGAAGGCTTGTCTAAGTCGCGTAAGTTATTGGGCGAATCTGAGCGTAATTTAGCCAGCAAACAAGCAACCTATAAAGCTAACCGCGAACAGCTTCAAGAGCAGCACGGACAGCTTGAAACTACGCTTAAAACTGCCAGTGAGCACCTAGAACAGGTTAAAACCTTAAGTAAATCTCTTGCCAAGCTTACGCTTCAGGCAGGTGATGAAACGGCTGAAATTAAGCACGACGATGTAAGTATTGGCCAGCGTATTTCAGAAGTGCAAAGCCAGCTTCAAGAGCGCGAAAACTTACTAAGCGATATTCGCGCCTATGTAGAGCGGTTCGATCAGCTTATTGCCGCGCAAGCGGGCACAGGGCTATCTGATACGTGGGAGCGCGCCCGTGAAGAGTGTGCAACGCTGAACGCCCACGGCGTGAAGAGCTTTGATCATCGCCGTATGGTGTCGCATCTAGCACAGCTTCTAAACGTGATTGTTCCGCAGAAGCTACAGGGCTTGCGTGAGCAAGGTCGTATCTTTGGTGCCGATCTTTCGCAATACTACTTTGTACTTGCCGATATCGACAAACGCATTGTGTCGCAAAGCCGCCGTATTACCCAAGAGGTCGACGGCGACCTTTCTCTTGATGGTGTATCAGACTCGGCTGTTAAAATTCGCTCACGTATTAGTGAACTTGAATTCTGGCCCGAACTTGAGCAATTCAGAAAGCTCTATGAGCACTGGATGGAAGAGGGGGCTAACGAGTTACCAGAGGAAGAGTACGGTCAAAGTATGCGCCGGGTTCTTGATATTCTTGGCCGTGCAGCGCTTACGGGCGGCATTAGCAAGCTACTTGATATCGAGCTACACCTTCGTGAGGGTAAAAGTGACCTTGTCATTCGTACTGATCGCCAGCTTAACGAGTCATCAAGCCACGGTATGGCCTACCTTATTCTGTGTAAATTCTTACTCGCTTTCACCCGTCTGCTGCGCGGCGATGCCGACGCCACAGTGCATTGGCCGATCGATGAACTAGGTACACTTCACCAAAACAACGTGAAGAAAATCTTTGAAGCGTGTCAAAACAATAACATTAGTGTAGTCGGCGCATTCCCTAACCCAGAGTCAGAAGTATTGACGTTGTTTGAAAACCGCTACTTGATAGATAAGGTAACCCGCCAACTGCAGGTGGTTCAGCCAAAAGCAAGTTCTATAGGGGCGCGCATTAAACAGAAAAAAGAAGCAGAAAAGAACGGTGAAGTAGCAGGTGAGGAGGCATCAGCATGATGACAGAACAAGGCCGTGTACTAAGTGCACTTCTACAAGGCGCGTTTATTTGTCAGGTGACCGATGAAGAAGCATGGCGTTTTCTTAAATCAAGAGACAACGCTGCGCAGTTAGAACCTCATTTAGCGTTATTAAATCGTACATTATCGACCACCGCTGAGGGGGACGTATTCTTTGCCAGCTTCCTCACCATTGGTGAGAACGAGCGCAAAGTGCTTACACAGCAGTTCCAAGATACAGCATCTAACCTAGTGCCTCTGGTAGAGTGGTTATTGCTAGTTCAGCAAGCTAATGAATCTGATATGCCCATTACCATGGGTAGCGCTATTCGATTAAACGAGCTGCAAACTACCATTGAAGATACGCCCGCCTATGCTGAGCAGTTAGAGAAAATATCGCGCTATCGCATGTTTGGTTCTACCAGTGTGAATTTGGATGGTCAGCTAAAGCAGGTGTTTAAACGCTTAACTGAAATGGGTTATCTGATTAAGCCAAACCCAGATAAACAGATTTATTTGGGCACTGGCAAAATTGAACACCTTTACGAAATGCTACGTTTCATTGATGAAACCGAAGCGCTGAGTTTATCTGAGCAGGCGGAGGCCGCTATTTCGCAAGGTAGCTTGATATGAGTCAGGTGTTAATTCAGGCAGGAACTAAACTATTAAACGCATTGGGTCGTCACAGCGACCTTATCATGCAGGCGTACATTAATGGTTCAGTAAAAGAGCGCGATCACAGCCCTAAGGTATTAGACCAGCTTGTTCAACTAGGCGTATTGTGGCGCCCGGAAGCGCAAAGCGAACTGCGTTTGAAAAGCGCGGTGAGAACCCTTTTAGAGGGGAGCTTACAAGACGAGCGCAACCGGACTATCAACGCTAATATCGGTGCGTCGCTGGCAAGCCTTAAAACCCTAACCGAGCACTATAAAGAAGCCCTTCATTACAACAAGTACAATGAAGCGGCAGCCCACATGGGCGATTTAACCGAGCATGTCTATCAACTTTCAGAATCATTGAGTAATAGCGTACGTGTCATGTTTGGCCGTATTAACAATGAGTTTGGCTACGTGTCTTCGGTTGAAGCTAAAATTCGCGAAAATGAATTAGCGCAAGGACAGGTAACCGACTTACTTGCTCAGCTTGAGTGTTTCCGCTTTGATGAGTTAAGTGAACTGGCGGGTTCTAACCGTGAACTTCGTCACTTGCTGGTGGTGTCGCTACAGCAGCGCTTTGCCAAGGCCGCACAGGAGTTATCAGTAGTACAAGCACGCTTATTAGATTTGTTAGGCCGGTTTAGAGAGTTCCAAGGCCGTACACGCTTGCTTAAAGGCTTCTTGCTACACATGGAGCAGCAGCCTGATTTTGTGCCAGGCAACTACGCTAACCTGACTAATGTGCCTGTGTTGTTTAACCAATCGGACGCGATTATTGCTAACGCTGCTCCAGACGTGAACAACGTTGAGCATGAAGCCGATTACCAAAATATAGTGGCGTCGTTAACCCACGTACACAAACGTCAGACTAAGCACGAAGACACGAAACCAGTCGACATTGATGTGACTGAGCAATCGACCTTGTCACTTGAAAAAGATCCATTGCAGCAAGCGGTAGAAGCGTATTTCTGTGAAGTCATCGATTCTGGTCAGCCTAAAACGGCGCTGGATTACTTTGAAGAACAGGCTTTAGACTTTGACCCTGAAGTGTGGATTTATCAGGTGATCGGGGGGTATCAAGCCCTAAACGATGAAGATAAGCAGTTTTTTGCATTAGAATCCCACGGTAATAACGATAAAGTCTATACGGGTAATTTCTATATTAACGATATTACATTGGGCTTGCGTTAACGTCATTTCTTAATTTTACCCATCGCCTGTAAAAGTAAGTCTGGCCCACGTTTATCAAGGGTGTGCCAGACTTTCATACAACGTCAACGGTTCAAATTTAAACGTAAGTTAACAATGTTGATTAACTTCGTTCTTTTCTTTTTCACGCCAGTTTTTGCGATGTGTGACACTTGGAACCTGTCAAAAAACACCTATAATGCAATAGGTATTTACACTTATTTAACATTGTGAACTAAAAGCTTCATCGCGGCGTAACACTATCGTCAATTCAGCGGTCTACATTATTAGCCCTGTTAAACCTTGGAACCAAGTTAAAGGTTTATAGGTCCTATCGTAGTTCAACAACGACGCGTTATTGATGCTTTGGGTGTTAAATAGCTCGGTGTAGACACAAAAAAATTATCGCTACTGCTAGGACGCAGAGCATGTTGTGGTACTGCCGCGTACAGTACGAAGAGGAAGAGTGTTATGCAATTATCAGAAGAACAAAGTTTTAACCAAGCCCTTATCAAGCTTTCAGTATTACTTTATCAAGTCGACGGAATGGTCACACTGTCGGAACAAGACTACCTGAATGCAATGGTTGAGTCTTTAGACTGGCAAAGCCCAATCTGTCGCGAAGCATTTCTAAACGACACGATATACCAAACGCGAAAGGCCATTGACACCGGCGATGCCATGACGTTTTTACGCAGTTTGAAGCACGACCTATCGTTTGATGCCGAGAAAACGTTAGAGGTTGCAATGGCGATCACGGGCGTTGATGGCGAGCGAAGCGAGGAAGAAACCGAACTTCTATCATTACTTACCCATAAATTACTCGCCAAAGCTTTAGTTTCGGGTAAAGATACACTGCAATAATCGCTTTTTATTGCCACAGACCTAAACGTTAACAATGCCAAATTTTACCGTTAAAGCAGCACACGCATGTGCTGCTTCTCTCGCGCTGTTCTTATTGAGCGGCTGCCATTCGTCGCACAGTTCTCAGTTCAGCGCCAGTGCACAGGCCTTCCCGGTTGGTGTGCAGCCTTTCGATAATTACCTAAATGAAGTTGAACGTTACTTGCTTGAACATAGGGCATTTATTTCTGACGACAAAGCACAAGAAATGTCCATGAATATGCCATTTGAATGCGGCACACAATACCGCAATATTGGCGTCTTGTTAGTTCATGGATTGGGCGATTCACCTTACTTTTTTCGTGATGTTGCCAACGCCATGTGCAGTGAGGGCATTCACGTTAGAACCATCTTGTTGCCGGGACACGGCTCAAAACCCGGAGACATGCTAAATGTTAGCTATCAGCAGTGGCAGACAGAAACTAATCATCACATACGACTATTTTCCGAAGAAGTAGACAACCTCTACATTGGTGGCTTTTCGACGGGCGCTAACTTGACCACAATAGCAAGTTTTTCGATGGCTGAAGAGCTTGATATAAAAGGGCTAATGCATTTTTCACCAGCCTTTAAATCACGCTTCTTTGTGTCCCGTTTAGCGCCTTATATTGACTCATTATTTCCCTGGCCTAATGTTGAAGAAGAAGATAACCCAAGCCGCTATAACTCCACTGCAATGCCAGGGTTCGCTGCCTATCAAGAAAGCGTAAATGTGCTTCAAGATTTATTCTCTAAATCGGAAAAAGAAAAGCGTGCGTTGAATTTACCTGTGCTTATGGTGGTGGCAGAAAAAGACAGTGTGGTTGACACAAAAAAAGTAGCTGAACAGTTTAGAGATAATTTTACTCATCCACACAAGTGTTTATTGTGGCAGGGTGAGGACGAACCCGATGTACCTGAAAATACACTCATCATGCAAACCATGAAAGTCCCGGAGCAGCGTATTAGCGCAGCCTCTCATATGAGTACACTTTTTTCAGATAAGAACCCGCTATATGGTACTGCGAGTGACTTTCGCATATGTGATAACGGTCAAGGTAGTGACGCTGAAGCGCGCTGCAAAGCCGGCGAAGAAGTGTGGTATGGGCCGTGGGGATTTGAGCCCGATAACGCTGATGAAGAGTTAGCAACTAATAAGAAAGACAAGGTGTATGCAAGGCTAACCTACAACCCTTACTTTGATAGGATGGTCGATCAACTACTCGCCTTTACAGGTAAAGCCAAAGTCAAAGCGTTCTGTAAAACCTACTAGGGCAGTAGGTTCTTAATCCATTTGAAAGCTCTAGCATCAGCCGTTTTTTAATAAAAAAACGCCCAAGCCTTAACGCGAGTAGTAACACTTGTTGTTACAACACACGTAGCTTGGGCGTCTCTCTTAATTCTCAAAGCAAATCTAGCGCACAGTCGCCGTTTAGGTGCCGCTTAAATAGGCATAGCGCCTACTTAAGCGGGTAAATCCTAGGAATGCTGTGCGTTGGCTTCTTCCATTTCCTTCTCAAGCTTAGCGCTTTCGTCTGCACGTGGCTTGGTAAATCGGGCAAGTGCAAGATACAAAACCGGTGTCAGGTAAAGGGTAAATACTACGGCAATACCCAATCCACCAAATACGACCCAGCCAATAGCATTACGAGCTTCTGCGCCAGCGCCTGTGGACAGAATGAGCGGCAGGCCACCTAGGATTGTTGAAACCAGCGTCATCATAATAGGGCGTAATCGCACTCTACCAGCCTCAACGATAGCATCGTAAATATCATAACCCTTATCGCGAAGCTGGTCGGCAAATTCAATCAAAAGAATCGCGTTTTTGGCGAGAAGACCTATCAACATTACCAAGCCAATTTGCGAGTAAATATTAATGCTGGTGCCGGTTAAAAACAGGGCATAGACCGCGGCTGCAATACCAAAAGGAACGGTAAGCATAACCACAACCGCACTGTTCACACTTTCAAATTGTGCAGCCAATACAAGCAGTACAATGACAAAAGCCAACACATAGGTGAGCGCTACTTGCTTAGACGTTTCTTCATAAGTTTGTGCTTCGCCAAGAAACACAAGCCCGATACCGTTCGGTAATGATTCTGCTGCTAGATTGCGAATATTTTCCACTACATTGCTAAGCGCTACGTCTTCGGGCAATTCCATTTCCAGCTTAATTGCGCGGCGCTGTGCCTGACGCTCTAATTCAGCGGCAACACCTTCTTCACTGATGAAAGCTACGCTAGAAAGAGGCACCAAGTTTCCGTCGGTACTTTTCACATATAAGCTAGTAAGCTCAGATGGATCTAATGTACTGCGATTATTAGTTTGCAGCATGATAGGGATAGATTGGTCGCCCACATTCAAATCTGCGATATCATCGCCGTTCACTGCGGCGCGCAGGGTACTTGCTATATCGGTAAGCGGCACGCCCAGTTCTTCAGCACGGCGTCTGTCAATATTTACTCTCATCTGAGGTTGGGTAGGGTCGTAGCTTATTCTCGGTCTACCTAGTTCAGGTAGTGCATCTTCAATCTGACGAGAGAACGCTTGTGAAGCTTCGAAAATGTTTTCATAAGTGTCGCCAGTTAAAGCTATTTCAAGCCCGCCGCTTTGACCGCGAAGGTTCAAACTATTGCCGCCAAAGGCACTGCCTGGCGCGCCAGGAATTTGCTGAAGCTTAGGGCGTATTTCATTTACTACTTCTTGTAAAGATTTGTCTCGGTCATCCCAATGCTTCAAAGGCGCTGTGATAAAGACGATGTTGGGATCCCACGAACCGACTACCGTGTAAATGGAATCTATGGTGCCGTTATCCACATAGGGAAGCAGCAGTTCTTCCATCTTTTCAGCTTGTCTGTCCATAAAGTTTAGGCCAGCACCGTCTGGACCCCGTGCAAAAATACGAATTGTTCCTCTGTCTTCGCTTGGCAGTAATTCATTATCGATATTTTGCGATAAAATATAAGCGCCACCGCCAGCTGCTAAGCTTAACACACCAACTACCCAGCCATATTTGAGCGCTTTTAATAATGACGCCTGATACAGGCGCAAACAAGCGTTGCCAAAACGGCCAAAGGTCCTGCTAAACAAACCGCTTTCTTTCGCTTCTTTCACCTTAAGTCGGGCGGTAAGTGCAGGAACCAAGGAAAGGGCGACGAAAGATGAGATTATAACAGCGCCAGCTAATACGCCTCCAAACTCCCTGAATAAAAGCCCTGCAGTAGAAGGAAGGAATGCGATGGGAATAAATACTGAGGCGAGTACAGCGGTTGTTGCTACCACTGCGAAGAATACTTCTCGTGTGCCCACCACGGCAGCCGCACGGGCACCTAGACCCATACTTCTACGACGCTGTATATTTTCAGAAACCACAATAGCGTCGTCTACTATCATACCCGTGGCCAATACAAGAGCGAGGAGGGTAAGAATATTAATGGAAAAGCCCATGCCCCAAATAATAGCCAGTGCACCCGCTAGCGAAACGGGTATCGACAGGGCAGGGACGATGGTGGCACGCCATGAACCAATAAACACTAAGAGTGTGACCACGACTAACGCCACGGTCAAGCTGAGAGAGACGACCACTTCTTTAACCGAGTCGCGGATAAACTCTGCATCATCGGACGTTACTACGATATGCATATCAGTAAAACGCTTGTCGAGGTCTGCGACCATGGCCAGCACTTCATCCGAAATCTCAATAGTATTAGAGCTTGCTTGACGTATTACGCCAACGCCTATGACTGGCGTTCCATCCAAACGAACTACGCTGGTGGTGTCGGCAGGGCCGAAGTACACACTGGCAACATCATTAATTCGAATGTCACCGCTTACAACAATGTTACCCACATCTTCTGCCGATACCGAAGTTGCATCAGCTCGGACGATTAACGCTTGTTCGGCAGATTGAATACTGCCAGCGGGTACATCAAAAGGCGCAAGCGATAATGCATTAGCAATGTCACTCATCGATAGGCCAAAACTGGTTAATCGTAGAGGATCCACAGAAACGCGCAGCACACGCTCTCTTTCTCCATCTAACATAACGTCGGCAACGCCAGGAATGCTTAAAAACAACGGTGCTACATCGGTGTCTACACGTTCGGTGAGCGTCTCCATGTCCAAGGTATCACTTGAAATAGCAAGGCTTACAACTGCCTGAGCGTCGCTGTCGGCCCGAATGATCGATACTTGTTCGACATCTTCCGGAAGCTGTCGCTGAATTCGACTGACCGATTCACGTACTTCGTTAGCCGCGTCTTCCAAGTTAACGCCGGGGCGAAACTCAACCCGAACACGGGCCGAGTTTTCTTCACTTTGCGCATAGATGTCTTTGACGCCACTCACACGCGCAACCGCACCTTCAAGGCGACCAGTTACTTCGGCATCTACTGTTTCAGGAGATGCGCCGGGAAATTCTGCTGTAACGGTTACCTGAGGTGTATCTACATCGGGCAGTTCGCGCACTTCAAGACCGCTCAATGCAGCAAACCCAGCGATAGCAATAAGTAGATTTAGTACAACAATAAGAACCGGGCGTCGAATAGATAGCGATGGTAAGTCGCTAACTGACGAAGATAGGTTTGGATCACTCACCTTGAGGCCCTCCGGCCAGTTCGGTAGTAATCTCTTGTCCGGTACGTAAGCGTTGTACACCTTCAGAAATTAGTGTGTCACCTTCTTCAATGTCGCCCGAAACAAGGATAGTTCCTCTAAGACGCTGATGAACACTCACGTCAACACGTTTAGCCTTACCGTCTTCGGCAAGCCATATGTAAGCGCCAGTAGCTCCCCACAAAAGTGCGGCTTCTGGAATGGCAGCAAAGCGATCGCCTTCAATGCTTAAATTAACCCGAAAGCTCATGCCAGGGCGAAATTGATCAGAAGAGTTGTCGAGTAATGCTCTAGCGCGAAGCGTTCTATCTGCCTCATTGATACGAGAATCAACCTGAGCTATTTCGGCTCTTACTAGTTTCTCTCTGTCACTCCATGGCTCAAGCGTTACGTTTGGCGCATCCAGTAAAACGGGCAATGCTGCTTCAGGCGCTCTGAAGTTAATAAAGAGTTTGCTTCTGTTATCCAGTGTAGCGATCACAGTCTGCTCGTTAATGCGATCGCCTACTTCAACGTCAGTTATGCCCACCACACCGTCAAAAGGCGCAACGATGTGTCTGTCTTGTAAATCGGCTTGAGCTTCTTCCAATGCAACTTCTGCAAGGTCACGTTGAGTGCGTGCTAAGTCCAATTCACTGACCGGCACAGCGCCTTGCTTATAGCTTGATGCTAATCGTTCTACGGTGCGCTGTGCGTCTTCCAAAGTGAGTTTGGCGCGTTTTAATGCCGTTTGCTGACGTCTATCATCAAGACGAACAAGCACCTTTCCTTTTTCTACTGTTTGCCCAGGGACAAAGTTAATTTCTGTTACTTCATCAGCGACGGCAGGATACAACACAATTGAACGAACGGCTTCAGCACTACCTACTGCTTCCACTTTTCGCGTTTCGTTCATAAATTCAATGGGCTTGGTTACTACAAGCTTTGCTTGCCTGTCTCCCATAAACTGCGCATTTGCAGTTGGCACCATCATTAAAAAAAGAGCGCAAAGACCTGTCCATGTCTTCATTGCACCATAGAATGAATTTTTCATTTTAAACCCGTAGCGTTATTGGAACCTGTGCAGAAAAAGCTTCTGGCCCTTTATTTTTGTATTACCAAAACGTATGTTTTGTAGTCGATTGGTCGACCTCGTTGTTTGTACCGTATAGCACCACAGGCGGTTCAGCTAAGCAATTGCAGTTCGGCGTATTCCCTGTACAGGGTATCGCTTTTCATTAACGATGCATGGTCGCCGCTTCCTACGACCTGACCTTTATCCATAACTAATATGCGATCGGCGTGCTGCACCGTCGCAAGTCGGTGAGCAATCACAATGCTGGTTTTACCTACCATTAATCTATCTATCGCTTGTTGAACCATACGCTCACTCATCGCATCAAGCGCACTTGTTGCTTCATCGAGGAGTAAAATTGGGCGGTCGGCCAAAATAGCGCGAGCAATAGCAATACGTTGTTTTTGACCGCCAGAAAGTTTTACGCCTCGTTCGCCTAACTGTGTGTTGTAGCGCTCATCTAGGTTATCGATAAATTCGTGGGCAAATGCCTGCTTCGCTGCATTTATCACGGCGTCGTCACTTGCATGTGGGCTGCCGTAGCGAATATTTTCCAACACGGTATCAGCAAAGACCACGGGCTCTTGGGTAACTATCGCAATATGTTGGCGCAGAACGTCTACAGGCATTTTGTTGATAGGCGCACCATTGAACAGTATTTGTCCGGCACTTGGGTCGTAGAAGCGCATTAATAATTGAAATAGCGTTGTTTTGCCTGCGCCACTTGCTCCTACCAGAGCAAGACGTTCTCCTGCTTGAATGTTAATGTTTAAATTATCAAACAAAGGTTTGCTGTTGGGGTAAGCAAAGCTGACATTTTCCAATTCTATTTTTGGTGCCGCTTTGGAGATTATCGGTGTAGCGCTTGCTCCTTTTAATGCTGAGTACGTTGAAGAAGCAGAGGCTTCAGCTGTGTCACCATTCAAAGATCGAATAGAAGGCTCAGTGGTAAATAGCTCGTACAAACGCTCACTTGCACCAACACCTCGCTGTACTTCACCAATGACTTCGCTGATTGTGGCCACACTGCCGCCAGCCATTACGGCATAGAAAAGGAAAGCGGAGAGTTCACCTACGGTCATAGTGCCGTCTAATACTTGTCTTGCCCCCACCCAAGCAATAAAGATGATGGCCGTCATACTGATACACATGATGCAGCCAATAAGTAGTGAGCGATAGTGAATACGCTTTTTAGCTACGTCCATGGCAAGCTCTACCTTTTTAGAGAAATGCAGTCGTTCGGCATTTTCAGCGGTATAGGCCTGTACGGTCATAATTTCATGGAGGCTTTCATCAATGCGTGCACCCAAGTCTGCCACTTTGTCCTGGCTTTCTTTGGCATAACGGCGCACTTGAGGCGCCAGTACCTTGATAGGGACCAGCACCGCGGGTACTGCAACAATTACACAGAAGGTAAGAAGGGGACTAGAAAACGTCATAAGTGCCAGTGCACCAACGAAAGTCACGACCGAGCGAAGGGTCATCGACAAACTCATTCCCACTACAGTCTGGATAATTGTAGTGTCGCTGGTAAATCGAGAAATGACCTCGCCAGTTCTAAGTTCCGCGAAAAATGAAGGCGGAAGAGACAGCAAGTGCGCATATACCTGGTTTCTGATATCAGCACTAACGCGCTCGCCAAGCCAAGTCATTAAGTAAAAGCGCGCATATGTTGCTAAACAGGCCACGATAGTAATGGCTAGCACTAATACTGTGGCTTTGTTTAACGTATCCGCTGCGTTTTCTATGAAGCCGCTGTCGATAGCGTACTTAATGCCTTGCCCAAGTAAAAGCCATGCAACTGCGGCCGTGAAAAGTGCTATAACTGCACCTACAACGCGCGCTTTGTAGCGAAGTAAATGTGAGCCAATCCACTGTAAGACTTGTTTGGTTGATACACTAGCGAGTGGTGTTGTCAAAATTACCTCTTCATGCGCATAGCTAATTCATAGCGTTGATTTCGCTACGCTTATTAAAATTCATTATTTGGATTATACGGCAAAGCATGTACATTGGACGTAGGCAATGCGATTACAGTGGCAGTATTTACGCTGGGATGAAAGTTAACGTCGCAGAAGCAAAGCAAAATAGTTAAAACGGGAAAATAACGATGAGTGAAACACGTACTTTGTATTATGTTCATGATCCAATGTGCAGTTGGTGTTGGGCATTCGTTCCTACTTGGGAGCAAATACAGCGTGAGTTACCCAACGACATTGAGGTTGTCTACTTGCTTGGCGGGCTCGCACCGGATAGTGATTTACCTATGCCGGAACAAATGAAATTTACTATTGCAGGCTATTGGCAAACTATTCAAGATCGTGTGCCTGGAACACAATTCAACTATGATTTTTGGACAAAGTGTCAGCCTCGTCGTTCGACCTATCCTTCATGTCGAGCAGTTCTTGCAGCAAAAGCGCAGGCTAGAGATAGCGATGAAGCAAAAGCATTAGAGAAGGCAATGATCAAGGCAATTCAAGAAGGGTATTACCTGAATGCGAAAAACCCGTCGGATTTTGATACCTTGATAGCATTTGCTGAAGAAATAGGGCTTGATGTCGAGCGCTTTGAAATAGCACTCAATAGTGAAAGTACAATTGAGAAATTAAACGAAGAAATGCATATGGCGCGTAGTATAGGCGCCCAAGGCTTTCCCAGCTTAATACTCAAATCAAACAAATTTGCCGAGGCAGAAGAGACAAAATCACAAGCGCTTAAAAAGCCACAGTGGCAAAACGTTCCCTACGACTATAACGACGCAAGTGTAACCCTGCGTCGTCTATAATCGTTATTGAAAAAAGCGAGTACTTTTAAACTGTGCCTTCCTTGCATTGTTCAAGGCGTAAATCTCCCACCGATTTTGGGTATTCAACACGGGTTGTAACGATTTCAGAAACAGGGACGCCAGAATCCGTTTCTTGGAGCCATACTTTCATATCGTGATGGTCACGAGATTGGTTGAGCGAGTAACGCTTGCCGCCTTCTAAGTTTACATCTAGCCTAACTATCGCCTCGCGAGTGGTACCATCAGGCAGGTCAGTGTTTACGACACTGGCTTGAACAAATAGAACATGCTCTCCCGGCTCAACATCCCGAAGAACTAACGCACCGTTAGGGCGTTGGTTAAAACACATCAACTTTACGTACTCTCGCTTATTGTCAAAGGCTTCTCCGCGGTTAGCGAAAAAGTCTATACGAGCTTCATTGGGTTGGACTTCTGCTTGTTGTGTGACCATATCTGTAGCGGATGAACACGCGAAAAGTGGAGCAATTGATGTAGCGAGTATGAGTGATGATAATTTCATTCGAATAATCCTTCTTCGTGATCCATTTACTGAAGCCTTTGATTAACAAATGCGCCAGAGAAAAACTAAAATCCAGTTAACTGCCATCCTTTAAACTGCATATGGCTTAAGTTTTTTATCCACACTAAATCCTAGTGCTACGTTAACAATACACCACCAGATGATATTTTAAAGAAATTTGCGAAAGATCATGCATGTGTATTTGCGTTCTTAGGCCATCACCTACTTACGGGAGCGATATTGAACTAAACAAAGGATAAATCAGGTTTTTACTTGCATTGAGTGGTGATATCCGTATAATTCGGCGGCCTTCTAATTGGTGTCTAATTTTTAGACGTTGGTTGAAGGCTTAAGTTAACGGTAACGCTACAACGAGTTTGAGGCATTTATGGTTACTATTCGTTTACAGCGTGGTGGCGCGAAAAAGCGTCCATTTTATCAACTAGTGGTGGCTGATAGCCGTCGTGCAAGAAACGGTCGTTTCATTGAAAACATCGGTTTCTTCAACCCAACTGCACAAGGTCAAGCGGAACGTCTTCGCGTAGATCTAGAGCGTGTTGAATACTGGGTTGGTGTAGGCGCGAGCTTATCAGATCGCGTTTCTAGCTTGGTAAAAGAAGCGAAAAAATCTGCAGCGTAAGCTGTTATTAACTGGTGGTATAGATGAGTCTAGCGTCTGACAAAGTGATTGTTGGCAAAATTGGCGCACCGTACGGTGTTAAAGGTTGGGTCAAAATCAACAGCTATACAGAAACGCCAGAAGGTATTTTTGATTACGCGCCATGGTTTCTTGGCGATGAAAAAGAATACCAAATTGACCAGTGGCGACCGCACGGTAAAAGCCTCGTTGCAAAAATTGTGGGCGTTGATAGTCGAGATGATGCTGAGCGCATCAAAAACTTGGATATCAACATAAATGCTTCACAGCTGCCTGATTTAGGCGACGAAGGGGTTTATTGGCGTGAGCTCACCGGCATGAAAGTAGTAACAACGCAAGGTTACGACTTGGGTGTGGTGAAAGAAGTGTTTAATACAGGTGCTAACGACGTGATTCACGTTAAAGCGAATGTAGGCGATGCTTTTGGTCAAAAAGAAAGACTATTACCTTTTGTGTTCGACGAAGTCGTACAAGAGGTGGATAAGGAAGCGAAGGTCATTAAAGTTGACTGGGACCCGGGGTTTTAAGTGACACCGGAAAAGTGGTTCGGCGTTGTTAGCCTGTTTCCAGATATGTTCGCCCCTTTTACCCAACAGGGTGTTATAGGTCGAGCAGTTAAGTCTGGAACGTTATCGGTTGACACCTTCAACCCCCGTGACTTTACACATGATCGCCATCGTACAGTAGACGATCGCCCCTACGGAGGCGGACCCGGTATGCTGATGATGGTAAAACCGCTAACCGACGCAATACAAGCCGCCAAGAAAGTGGGTGGCGAAAAAAGTAAGGTGATCTACTTATCACCACAAGGGAAACCCCTTGACCAAGCAGGCGTACAGCGCCTTGCTAACATTGACCGCACAATTTTAATTTGCGGCCGATATGAAGGCATCGACGAGCGAGTAATCGAAAGCCATGTAGATGAAGAAGTCTCTATTGGTGATTACGTGCTAAGCGGCGGTGAACTGCCAGCAATGGTCCTTATGGACTCGGTTGCTCGATTAGTTCCTGGCGTGTTGGGGCATAAAGCCTCAGCAGTTGAAGATTCTTTCACTGACGGTCTTTTGGATTGTCCGCACTATACGCGGCCCGAAATACTCGATGGTCAAAAGGTACCTGATGTGTTGTTAAGTGGGGACCATGAAAAAATTAGGCAGTGGCGATTGATGCAATCATTAGGTAGAACCTGGCAGCGTCGCCCTGAATTGTTAAATCACCTAGCTCTGACTGAGGAGCAGCAGCGTTTGCTTGAATTATTCCAAGCGCAACTGCAGCAAGATGACAGTTAACTAGGACGAGAGGATATGATGAGCAAAGTCAGTCAAGATATCATCAAAAAAATCGAAGAAGCACAGCTAAAGACTGATGTTCCTGCGTTTGGTCCAGGTGACACAGTAGTTGTTAAAGTTCGCGTTACCGAAGGTGACAAAGAGCGTCTTCAGGCTTATGAAGGTGTTGTTATCGCTAAACGTAACCGTGGTCTGCACTCGTCTTTTACCGTGCGTAAAATTTCTAGCGGCGAAGGCGTTGAGCGTGTGTTCCAAACACACAGCCCGGCAGTTTCTTCAATTGAAGTGAAACGTCGCGGTGCGGTTCGTCGTGCTAAGCTTTACTATCTACGTGAGCGTTCAGGTAAATCTGCACGTATCAAAGAGAAGCTTAACTAAGATTACTAATCCTTGCGTTATTGTTAACTTCGAAAAAGCCCGCTTTAAGCGGGCTTTTTTGTGCCTGAAATTCGATCCATTCAACCTGTTTTTTAATACAAACATTAAGGTTTCTTAATAGAGAGATGGATGAGTACAGAATACTTTATCGTGTTAGGCGTTGTTGGCGTCGCATTTTTTGCTGTATCGGGAGCATTGCTGGGGCATGACAAAAGTATCAATGGGTTTGGCATCGTCGTTGTCGGCGTGATGACAGCCCTTGGCGGAGGTACTTTAAGAGACCTCCTATTAGGAAAACCTATTTTCTGGGTAGAAACCTCAGAGTATCTACTAGCAACCTACTCAGCTATATTCGCGACAGTCTTATTCATTCGCTATATGCCTTCTCCTTCCAATTTTTACTTTATACTTATCGACACCATAGGGCTTGCTATTTTTAATGTCATAGGCATCGAGAAAGCACTTATTAGTGGAACCGGAATGATTGTCGCTTTAACGATGGGTATGACAACCGGTATCTTCGGGGGCTTGATGCGCGATGTGGTTTGCAGAGAAGTACCTTACGTTATGCGTGGAGATGTTTACGCGAGTGCATGTTTTGCCGGTGGTCTCACTTACGCCGCCTTGTTTGCCCTAGACATCCCTTACATTTGGTGCATTTTAGGTTCTATCTCTGTAACAGTTTTAATGAGAATTGCATCGTTGCATTGGGGGGTTAAAGTCGATCTTTTTAGGAAGAGAACACCAAGGCCTAACTAACAGTGTAGAGCCCAACATCGATATGCCCATGAAAAGACTTATTAGCAAATATCGGTGAAGCGTCTTAAGTGACGCTTCACCATAGTGCCTATTATTGTTATGCCATGAGTGAAAGCGATTCTATTAACGGTTTGTTCTCGTTATCGATAGTGTGGATGATATGTTTGTGTAGACGCTTTTTGTGTTCGCCAAAAATGCCACGCTTTTTATCAAAGGTCTTAGCGTAATTCAGCGCACCTTCCATCAAGCTTTCTTGTGTATCGTACGCCTTTTCTACCACGTGATCTTGCTCTAATTCTTTACCAGATACACGCCTTCCGGAAAGCTTCATTTCATTAAATCTGTAATACGGCATCACTTTTTTAACAAACTCAATCATACCGGGCAGAAAGGGGATTGATAAATCTACTTCAGGGAAACAGAAGAAGCCTTTGTCTGCGCGCATAAATCTGAAGTCACAAGCGCACGCCAAAATTGCTCCGTTTCCGAAGGCGTGTCCGTTGATTGCAGCAATAACCGGAAGAGGGAACAGAAGCAGCGCTTTAAACACGTCATCCATACCGTACATAAATTGCTTTATTTCCTCAGTGCGAGCTGCTTTCATTGCTGGCATTAGCCAGTCTGTGTCTATACCTAGACTAAAGCATTTCTCATCATTTGATGTGATCACTAGCGCTTTACAGCTTTCATTACTTTTAATGGTATTTAACGCTGAAAGCATCTCCTTTGCGAAGAGAGGATTGTGGCGGTTCTCTCCATTTTGCATGGTTAGAATGGCGACGTCGCCAGTGTAGGTTAGGGCTAAATTTTGCATTGTGTTCTCATTATTATTCCGTTGTCGCAATGATACAAAATCCTGACAATAAATGAGAAATTTAGCTTATTTATGTTGGTCAATTACGCCATTAAATTCGTGGATCATTTGAAAACGTAAGGACGGGATGTCACTACAAAGCGTTTGACTAATGAGGTAATTCGGAACAAGCCTCACTGTCGATTAAAAAATGTTCTATCCCTATGCACTATTGCCATTCAGTCATGCTCATTCGCTTCGAATCTACCCTAGATTAAAGTATTATTCGTTATTACTTGCGCTATTACGCTTGAGTTGCTAAAAAGTCAATGACGTTAAAGAAATATAGAAAAAGCTGGTTGTACAATAAAGTTTACATGCAGATTGCACACTCTTTTGGCGTTTAATTTTCCGTTTTTTATTTGTAGTTAAGAGAGTAAGAGAGCTCCCATGATCAAGGACACCGTAAATAATGTTCACGTAAGTACCGAAGATGTACTTATAACTCCTGAAGCGCTTAGTGCTGAATTGCCTGTGTCAGACAAAGCGTTAGCGGCTATCTCTGAGTCTAGAAAGATTGTTTCAGATATCATTCATCGTCGCGACCATAGATTGCTTGTAGTGTGTGGACCATGTTCTATACACGACGTTGAAGCCGCGAAAGAGTACGCACTTAAGCTTAAAGAGCTTCATGAATCATGCAAAGACACACTATTTATCGTTATGCGTGTGTACTTCGAAAAGCCGCGTACCACAACAGGTTGGAAAGGTTTAATTAACGACCCGCATATCGACGGTACATTTGATATTGAAACCGGTCTTCGTAAGGCAAGAGAGTTGTTAATTTGGCTTGCAGAATTAGAGCTGCCTGTTGCAACAGAAGCACTGGATCCAATTAGTCCACAATATCTTGCTGAGCTGTTTAGCTGGGCTGCTATCGGTGCGCGTACCTCTGAATCGCAAACCCACCGTGAAATGGCCAGCGGCCTGTCTATGCCTGTAGGATTCAAAAATGGTACAGATGGAAGCCTAGATATTGCCATAAACGCCCTTAAATCGGCGGCATCGGGTCACCGCTTTATGGGAATCAATAAGCAAGGCCAGGTAAGTATTATCGGGACCAGCGGTAATCCAGATGGCCACATTATTTTGCGCGGTGGAAAGCAGCCTAACTACGACTCGGTTTGCGTATCAGAGTGCGAGATTGAGTTGCAGGATGCTGGTTTAACAGCGGGCTTAGTAGTAGATTGCAGCCATGCGAACTCTTCAAAAGATTATCGCCGTCAGCCATTGGTTGCACAGAACGTGGTCAATCAAATTCTAGAAGGCAATCAGTCTATCATTGGCGTTATGTTGGAAAGTCACTTGAAACCCGGTAATCAAAAAGCTGAAGGTAAAAAGCCAGAAGAACTTGAGTATGGTGTTTCAATCACAGACGGATGTATTGATTGGGAAACAACAGAGAACTTAATATCTCAAACCAGAGATAAGTTAATAACTGTGTTACCCTTACGCCAAAATAAGCGCACGGTGGCATAAATCCAAGCAACGCCTAATGTGGCAAGTAAAAATTTGCCAATAAGCCCCGTGCCATTTGATTCAAGGATAAGACAGAATGGCCGATTTATCGCAGCACTTAAAAAAGTTAGATACGCTGCGTGAAGGTATCGACGAGCTGGATACCCAGCTTGTCGAATTACTCGCAAAACGCAATCAAATTACAACCCAGGTCGGTCAAATTAAGGCTGAAGCTGGTATGCCCGTTTATGTACCAGAGCGTGAAAAAGCGTTGATAGCCTCCCGCCGTGCTCAGGCAGAAGCACTTGGGGTGTCGCCCGATCTCACCGAAGACTTATTACGTCGAGTAATGCGAGAGTCTTATCACACGCAAAACAACAAATATCGCTGTGTGAAACCTGATGTCGACAACGTTGTTGTAATTGGTGGAGCAGGGGCACTTGGCCGTGTGTTTGTGAGCTTGTTCGAACGAAGTAATTACAACGTTTCAGTTGTGGAAAAAGACGACTGGGAAAGTGGTAGAGCAACATCGTTATTGAGCTGTGCTTCACTGGTTGTTGTTGCAGTGCCTATTAATCTAACCGAAGCCGTGATTAGCAAGCTTACTATGCTGCCAGAGGATTGCGTGCTTGCAGATATAACCAGTATTAAAGCTAAGCCACTTGAGGCGATGCTTGCCGCACACAATGGTCCGGTTGTTGGACTGCACCCCATGTTTGGTCCTGACGCGCCTGGCATGATTAAACAGGTAGTGGTAGTGTGCGACGGACGTGGCAGTGAGAAATACAGTTGGCTCATTGAGCAAATGCGAATTTGGGGTGCTACCATTCACGACTCCAGCGCACAAGAACATGACCAAGCCATGGCTTATATTCAGGTAATGCGTCACTTCAACACGTTTGTGTACGGGCAACACTTAAAAGGTGAAGATCCTAATCTGGAATCACTCACCATGTTTAGCTCACCTATTTATCGTTTAGAACTCGCAATGGTAGGCAGGTTATTCGCTCAGTCACCACAACTTTATGCCGATATTATTTTCAATAACCCTGATAACTTTGCACTTCTACGTCGCTTTTACGAACGTTTTGGGATTGCATTGTCATTACTTGAGAATGGCGACAAAAAAGGCTTTGTAGAACAGTTCATGAAGGTCGGCGCGTGGTTCGGAGATTATGCGAAGAAGTGTTTAGTAGACAGCAAACAGATGTTGTTAAAAGCGGATGATGGTCAGCTTTTAAGAGACAAGTAGTTTTGACCGACTGTTTATAGCGATAGCTAATTTAAGGTAGCCAACGTGACTCGCTCTCTTCGTTTGCCAATTACCAATACTTTCGCTGATGGCGGCTATAGTGTGAGAGCACATATAGGCGCGCATCAGCAGACCGTTCATCTTATTTTAGATACGGGAAGCTCAACCTTAGTGCTAGGCGACATTCATTATCATGTTGAACGTGATGGTGATGTGAGGTTCACCTACTACTCTCAATCAATTAAATATGCTGCAGGAAGTTGGCATGGCCCTGTTGTTAAGACCACGGTGCGCCTGGGCATTTTCGGTCACAGCATTTCGTTGCCGCAAACTTATGTAGCAATAGCGAAAGAATCGCAAGAGACAAAAGAATCTTGTTTTAAAAAAGCTGACGGAATTATGGGGTTAGCTTATCAACCGCTAAATCACGCCTATCGTTGCACTGACAAAATTACGTGTGAAATGAGCGAGCAAGCGTTTTTTGAAAAAGCGTTGGCCGAGCCTAACGAGTCAGCAATTATTAACCTAAAGACAGCTGATTACGTTGCGACCACACTCCCTAGCTACTTTTCTGAGTTAGAGCAGCGTCAAATTAACGCCGATAAATTCGCTTTTTGGCTACATCGCTCAAGCGTCTATAACGTAGATGGAAATTGTGTTCGCGCTGCGCTTGCACATAGAAAAAATCATGGCCTTTTTGTAATAGGTGAGCCTATTTTTCATCGAGACTTATATGCTCCTCCTATTATGTCTGTGAAGGTACTCCACGATAAGTATTATAACGTCACGTTAAAAGCCGTAAAATGTGGAGAAAACGAAGGCATTAATGCGCCGGCTTTGGATAAATCGGACGAAGCACGCTGGTGTTCAAATGCGATAGTAGATTCAGGAGCAACGGTGATTGGTTTGCCAGAATCTTTGTATAACGAAGTGATCGAGCAGATTTTTTGCCGTGTTGATGACGCGAAAACATTGCTTGAGCCCTTCGCTGCTTTCTCTTTAGAGGAGCAAGGAATAGACTTGGAAAAGCTAGATTTGGCACAATGGCCTGAACTAACGTTTGTTCTTGAAGGCGATGAGGGTGAAGATATTTTACTTTCGCTACCGCCTGAAGCCTACTGGCAGGAGCACGCCCCCACATTTAACCAAGCTTCCTTTAAAATATTCCCACTAAAACACTGGCCGAATCAAAGCATCCTCGGTCTTCCGCTGATCTCTCAATACTATACAATTTTTGACAGAGAACAGGGCACTAATGGTGTTGTATCGTTTGCACGAAAAGTGACATTGAATGATACGGTTGACGCGCTTAAACATGTTTTTGATAAAAACAGCTAAAACCTAATAATAAAGGAACAGTTACATGCAACAAGGCAGCCTAGTATGTGTAGGAACCGGGATGATGGTTGGAGCGCATTTATCGCCTATTTGTCAAAGTCATATTGAGCAAGCCGACGTCGTTTTCGTATGTGTAGCTGAGCACTACATGGAGGCATGGATCACCTCTTTTAACAAAAACACAGTAAACCTACAAACTTTCTATGGTGAAGGCAAAGATCGCCACGATACCTATGCTCAAATGACTAGCGCAATGCTAGAGCGTGTGGAGAAAGGCGAAAAAGTAGTTGGCGCTTTTTATGGACACCCTGGGGTTTTTGCAAAGGTGCCTCATGACGCTATCGCAATCGCTAAAAGTCGAGGGTTTGATGCTTACATGTTGCCGGGGATCTCAGCTGAATCGTGCCTATACGCCGATTTGGGCATAGACCCAGGTGCTCTAGGTTGCCAACACTACGAGGCAAACCAGTTTCTACTATATAAACGAGAAGTAGATACGGCTGCGTATTTAGTTTTATGGCAGGTTGGGGTTGCAGGAGATTTCTCAAGTGCCGTTTTTACCTCCAGCTCTCTTCAACGAAAAAAGCTTACTGGTAAACTGTTATCTATTTACCAAGCGAATGACAGCGCTATTTTATATGAAGCTGCAACCTTGCCCATCGATGAGTTCAGAGCTACGACGATTGCTATTGGTGAACTGCATAATCACGAAATTAACCAGCACTCTACACTTGTCATACCACCAGTTAGTAAACCAGTGATAGATGATGTCGATTACTCCAAAGGTACTAACTAGTGCAGTTCGCTACACCTCGTTTTACCAGCGCTTTACTTTGCCAGCAGTGGAAAGAGGAAACAGCAAGCTTGTACCAAAATAGAAAAGTTATGCGATTAATAGGTGAGCCCCTTTCTGAGAAGGAAAGTGAAGTAGTCGCTAGTACTTTCATTGAAGCAAACAAAAGGCCTTGGCCAGCACAGAAGGTCTGGTCGATAACGTGTAATCAAACGCAGGCATTTTGTGGAATTCAGATGCTTTGTAAAAGCGTTTTACAAGACACTGCAGAGATTGGAATTATATTAGCGCCTTCAATGAACGGAAAAGGCGCGGCACGAGAAGCGATGGGCGCGCTAGTCGAATTTGGCTTGGAAAATCTAAATCTTCACCAAATTGTTGCCCAATTTGAAAAGCGTCACCTCGCTACAAAACGTCTAGTTACCCAATTAAACTTCAAACAGTCAAAGGACAGCCGTTTTCAGCCAAGTAAAACCAACTTGGTCACATATACCTTTAATCGCTAGAATATTTAGTTACATCATACCTAATAAACCAGTAAGTATTTCTGTTTTCAAAGGTAATTGATGCAAATAGTAACTGGTATAATATGTCTAAAATTCTATATATTTGATTAACAACTCATCAAATAGTTGCTAACCTATTAAACATTAATAACTATAAAGTAGAACAAACTCATGAAAGCGCTAAAAGAACTTCTCGCTATTGCACAAGATGCATCTAAGCAACGTGACACTGATGTAATTGCACAATTTAAAGCTGACCACGCAGACGAACTTTCTCAAGAGAAAGAAAAAATGTGGTGTCTTTTGATGCCAGAAGATGAAGAGCAAGACGCGCCTGGTGATGCACAAGAGAGTGAAGAAAAGAACCAAGTGTCACTTCACTAACCCTGATAGTTTAAATTGTGGTTAGGTTTTTAATAGGGGCGTTACTTTGCCCCTTTTTCATATTTCCGCTTTCTGCTGACGAAATTGATCAGCAGTTGGTGCGCGCTGATGCACTTCGCAGTCAAGACGTGGAGGCGTTTCGTACGTCATTGTCGGCTCTCAGTAATAAATCAGCCTCCTTTTCACCGGCCCAAGTCCAATACTTTAACTATCTCAATGCTTATAGCTTATCGTATTCAGGAAAACTCATAGAGGCAGTTCCACTTTATGAAAGTGTGTTTCAAAGTGCTTCAGATAAATCGTTACAACTACGAGCCAAAAATTCAATTCTCAACAACTACGCGTTAGTTCGGGATTTTCCCAAAGCACTTCAGCAAATTCCTGATATTGTTCCTCTACTTTCGTTAGCGAAAGATAAAGATAAGCACCTTTCAATTTTGACGATTGCGCTTTTTTATAATCAGTTGGAAGAGTTTGAGCAGAGTTTGCAGTACAGTGCTCGCGTAATTGGACAAGAGCTTTCTTCCCGCAATGCGTGCCTGGCTCACAATCTGCGTAGTGAGTCGCTGCACAATTTAGGACGACTTGACCGAGAAACGCTAAATACAACTATTGAGGTATGTAATGCGAGTAAAGAGCCAATCGCTCTGAATCTAGCAAAATTATGGCTTGCTCAACTGATGTTAGCATCGCCAGACAGTATCGCAGGGGCGTTAGACGCCTTACTTGCTATCCAAGCAGATGTTGAAAGTACTAACTATCCACGATTAACGTCAGAGTACTATACAGCGCTAGCACAAGCCTATTTTGCCAATAAGCTCTTTCATAACGCACAGGAGAGTGCGCTTAAAGGCGCGGAGCTTGCAAAAGGCATGGGATATTCAAAACCCAGAAAAACGGCATATTATATACTGTACCAGTCGGCAATAGAGAAAGGGGATAATGCACAAGCATTAGATGCATTTATTCAATACGCTGAGGCTGATAAAGCGTACCTTGATGAGTACAACGTTAAGCAAATGGCGATTCAACAGGCTAAGTTCGATAACCTCGAGAAGAATATCGAAATTCAGCTACTGGACAAAGAGAATAGCCTACTGAAAGCACAAGCAGCCCTTTCCCGAGAAGAAAAGCAAAATCACAGGCTGTTGATAACATTGCTTGCTTCCACCACGATACTTGTCCTTATGTGGGCAATAATAAATCGTAAGTTACATGCAGCACTTAGGGAAAAGGCGCAAACTGACTCGTTAACAAAAGTGGCGAACCGTCACTATTTTACTGAGTTGGCATCGAAAGCGCTTGATCGAATGTCAGAGCAGCAGGACGTATTATCTTTTGTAATTTTCGACCTTGATCACTTTAAGTCAGTTAACGATAGTTACGGTCATCCAACAGGCGATTGGGTATTAAAGGCAGTAGTTAACGCGGTGAGGAAACACTGCAGAAAAGAAGATGTTTTCGGGCGCTTAGGTGGTGAGGAGTTCGGCCTACTATTACCAGGGTGTAATGAGAAAAAAGCAAAAGAAATAGCGGAAAGTATGCGCAATAGTATCCGTCAGATTGATACAGCTGAAAGCGGTTTTACCTTCGATATTTCAGCAAGCTTTGGTATCTCCAGCACTGCGTCATCAAAGTATCAATTCGAGGCGCTGTATGCCAATGCCGATGAAGCTTTGTATGGCAGTAAAAAGCATGGCCGCAACAGAGTTTCTGTCTTCCAGGTTAATGGTGAAAGTGACGTTGGTAATGTTGGGCAAGCCTTTCAGCCTGCCTAAACACTACAACGAAAGAAAGTAAACACTGGGGCGTGTGCTGGCTTAATCAGCCAGCGCACTCGCCGCGGCCACTTTGGTCGGGCTAATTTCTTCGCTTGGATAGCAGCCCAATACTTTGATGTAGCGGGTAATACCACGCAATGCATCAAGGGCATTTTGTACAGGGCCATCTTCTACATTGCCTTCTACATCAATGTAGAACATCTCTTCCCATGGATTACCTGGAATAGGACGCGATTCAAGCTTCGTCATATTGATGCTGTTCTCTCGTAGCACCAACAAGGCCTCTACAAGTGCACCTGGCTTTTGGATGGTAGACATAACAAGTGTTGTTTTAGCAGGAACTTGAAGTGGAACCACTACTGGGTTGCGCGCAACAACGATAAAACGGCTATGGTTTTCTTTTTGGTTTGCTAAGTTACTCTTTATTGCCATTAGGCCGTACAAGTTACCACCCGCTTCGCTGCCTATTGCGGCTACGTCATCGCGTTTAAGCTCACTAACTGTCAACATGGCAGACGAGGTGCTGTCCATGGTTTTCACTTCTACGTTCCCTAGTTCTGCTAAGAAATGGCTACACTGAGTGAACACTTGAGGGTGAGCGTAAAGCGTTTTGATTTTATCGATACTGGTGTTGGTTCCCACTAACAATGTATGGCGGATAGGGTGGGTGAGTTCACCAATAATACTAAGTTGGGTATGCTGTAGTTGGTCATACACTTCATTGATACTGCCAGACGTCGTGTTCTCAATAGGCAATACCGCGTAATCGGCTTCTGTACTTTCAACTTTGTGAATAATTTCAGCAAAGCTCTGACAGCCAATTTCCAGCAATTCGCCGGGGCGACGAGAGAAGTACTTTTGCGTTGCTAGATAAGAGTAAGAGCCCTTGTCGCCCAAGAATGCCACTCGGTTTAAGGGCAATGTACTGCCAGGGTTAGCGCGTTCAGCAAGCATAGCCTGCTGGTTTAAAACAGAGTCTTCAATAATAACGTGGAAAATTTGTGTCACATAATGAGGGTCTAAGCCGATGTTTTGGCCTTCTTTTATTAGGCGCACCAATAGCTGTTCTTCTCGCTTTTGATCTCTCACAGGAATGTGATGCTTTATTTTCGTCTCAGCCACTTCGTTGGTTAACTTTCTGCGTTCTGAGAGTAAAGTAAGTAATTCACTGTCTAAAGCGGTAATCCGCTCTCTAACAGTATCTAATGCATTGTCTGACATATCATTCCCGTGCTTATCGTATAAGAAAATTCTGCTAAAAAAAAACCTCCCAGTTGGGAGGTTTTCATGCATGTAGCCGCGCCTCCCTAGTTAAAGGATATAAACGCAAAAAAGAAAAGTGCTACGTGCATAGTATTCTGTTTCATAGGTTTGAATGTATGTTGAACGCCTATGTGTGTCAACCCATTTTTACAAATTGAATGGTTGTTTTTAATGTGGGGGACTTGAAAAAGTAATTAAAATGCGCTGTTGGCTTTATAAAAAGCCAAACGGTTAGGGCATGAAGCGTTGGCAGGTGCCGTAAATATACACCTGCCGGTGGGTAATTTGAGAACGCCGTTTAATATTTTAGCGCTTAGTTCCCTAATAGTGCTGAAAGCATTTGTCTTACTTCGTTGGGCTCAAAAGGCTTATCGCATAGCGCGTTCACACCTGTTTGCTGAATATTAGCCATATGTGCACTGTCAGCTGACTCTGACGTTACCATGATAATCGGTATATGTGTGGTTTCTGGATTAAAGCGGATAAATTCCGATAGTTCCCTGCCATCCATTTCGGGCATATTGTAGTCGGTAACCACGAGGTCAAAAGGTTCATCTTTTATATAAGTTAGCGCCATAGCGCCATTCTCCGCTTCTTTTATGCGTTGAAGCCCCATGCCTTCTAGTACGCGTCGAATATGATTACGCGCTAATTTACTGTCATCAACAAGAAGTACGCGAACATCATGTACGTCAAATAGTTCTAATTCTAGTTCATCGTGATTGATTAAATCTAAGCTTGCGTTTAACGCACGAGACAAATGAAGGGGTTCAAATGGTTTAGGAAGAATTGCCGCAACACCTGCCTGCTTAAATTCTTCTAGTTTGCTTAAACGATTTTCACTGGAAACCAACATGAAGGGGATTGTTTTAAATGCGTCGTCTTCTTTAATGAATTTAAGTAGTTCTAGTGCGGTTCCATCTTCGTAGTACATCGCGCTTACGATTAGGTCAGCACCGTGCGCTTTTACCGCTGAACGAGCTTCGGAAAGGGTACTGACGGGGTCAATTTCCTTTACGTGTTCTTTTAACAACAAAGTGGTGATGATCTTTCTTTGTGTGTCAGAAGGCTCAACTAAAATAATGTGTAGATCAGAAATTGACAGCTTTTCCATTTCAGACTCTTTTTGTTATATGTTTATGAAAAAGTGAGAGCTCGCTAGCTGGCTAGCGTTACATTAGCCCCCAGCAAGCTTAACTTTATACCCTTTATCGGTAAGTAGTGTGCGGAGCTTTTCCCTGTCATCGGTTTGTACTTCAATGACACCGTCTTTCACTGCGCCGCCGCAACCACATTTTTTCTTTAGCTCAGAGCCTAGCTTTTTCAGCTCATCAGACGCGAGGTCTAATCCCTTAATCAGAGACACCCCTTTTCCTTTGCGACCTTTAGTTTCCCTGTGAATACGAACAACGCCGTCAGAAGACACCGAACGCGCTTGCTCTTTTGGCTCAGGCTTTATTTTGCCGCTTTCAGTACTATAGACCAAAAGGGCGTCTTGCCAGTCTTGCATACATACCTCAATAAATTGCGTCTTTCCATCTAAATGGCGATAAAAAAAGCATTACCATACGAAAGTTTAAGATGACTTTCATGGCGATGTGTAAAAGTTCAACTAGTATAAGAATAGCAAAGTTAAAAGCATGTGATGAAGCATTTCTGCTTACATTTTTAAGGAGCGAATATGGAAATAACGTCGAGCTATCAAAATCAAGGAAAAGTACTAGTGGTAGATGTAGGCACTAAGTTTGACTTTAGTAAGGTAGAAGACTTCAGAAACGCCTATGGCGAACTGGGCGCCGATGTCTCTCACATCACCGTAGATTTATCGCGTACTGAATACATGGATAGCTCTGCCTTAGGTATGTTGTTAAACATGCAAAAGACACTCGCTGAAAGAGAATTAACCTACAGTATCGAAAATGCCCGTCCTCAGGTTGCTAAAATCCTGAAAATATCTCGATTCGATAAAAAGTTCGACATTAAGTAAGAAAAGCAAGTCGCTAAATTAACATTTTATCGAAGAGACATACGTGAAGATCCTCATTGTTGACGACGAGGCTATCAACCGTACATTGCTTACTAACATGCTTTATAACGCAGGCTATAAAGAGTGTATCGAAGCGGTGGATGGTGTTGAAGCTATCAAAAAATTTACGCACGAAAAACCCGACTTGGTTTTGTTGGATGTTGTGATGCCTGGGCTCAGTGGTTTTGACGTTGCACCCAAAATACGCAAGCTTGCGAAAGGGCCGTATCTACCTATTCTTTTTATCACCGCTTTAGAAGATAAAGAAAGCTTAGTGAGGTGTCTGGAAGTTGGCGGGAACGACTTTGCCACAAAGCCCTTCGACCGACACATTCTAATTGCCAAAATTCGAGCCCACTTAAAAATACGTGCTTTGAGTGAACACATAGAACAGCAAAATAAAGCACTTCGATTATTCAATCAAAGAGTGGCGAGAGAGCACGCCATTGTGGAACATATTTTTAGCCACGCTATTGTCAATCGACCCGAGGTAATGGCGCATTTCGACTGCTTCCTAAAGCCAGCTGAAACCTTTAATGGCGACCTCTTTCTATGCGAATCAAGCCCTAGTGGTGGTATTTATTTTGTGGTGGGAGATTTTACAGGTCATGGTTTGGCGTCAGCAATTGGTGCGTTGCCTGTAACCCGAGCCTTTCAGGAACTCAGCCAGCAAGGGGTATCTATTTCTGAGATTATTTCAGAATTAAATCGAATTTTAATTAAGTTTCTACCAAGTGACATGTTTATGGCCGCAGTGGTGGGCGAAATTAACGCGGGGGGCAATAGAATCAACTTATGGCAGGGTGGAATGCCGGCTGTCATTGTTCCTGCGAAAACTGATTTAGCGCTGCGCTGCATCCCCTCACGTCACATGGCATTAGGGATCCTAGACGAGCATGAACTCAACACCGATTGCGATACCATTCAATTAGGATGCAATGAACAGCTTGTAATTTGTAGCGACGGGCTAATTGAGAGTACTACTCAAGAGGGAGAAATGCTTCTTGAGGAAGGCTTGGTAAGAATAGTAAAAGAGCAAATGCAGACGCATGGGAAAATAGAATCCAATTCACTTTTTCTTAAGGCGAAAGAGCATTGCGCAGCCTCTTCATTTCACGATGATGTCACGCTAGTCGTGTTTACCTCTCAACCCATTAAAACGCCCGTATCACCAAAGATGGATTTTGGATTGCCATCGGTGCATGAAGTTGCGCTTGACGCACAACATTTGAAACAGCCTGACATTCTCCAACGCGTGCTACAGCTTGCGGGGCAATGTGAGGGCATTCAAGCGGTGCGTTCGATAATTTATACCGTGTTGTCGGAACTGTTTAATAATGCGTTAGAGCATGGGATCTTGAAACTCGACTCAAAACTCAAAGCTGATAGTACAGGGTTCCATCAATATTACGAAAACCGCGAGGCTTCTCTAAAAGCGCTTAGTCACGGGCGAATTAATATTAGGATAGAGTCTTTACCCCTTAAAGGTAAGGTGCTGATAGCGGTTGAAGATAGTGGTGAAGGCTTTGAGTGGAATAAGGCAAGTACGGTAGGCCGGCGTCATTCCGTTCATGACGAAAGCTTTGGGCGTGGGCTCCCTTTGCTTCACGCGCTGTGCGAACGAGTGTGGTTCGAAAATGGCGGGAGTAAAGTGATTTGCTTACTTGATACTAAAATTTAGGCGCCTTTAGAAAATATATTTACGAGCAAAATGTTCATATTCATGTTTCTCTGAGGGCTTTTAAACTCTCACTTTACAGCTCTAGTCGCTGAATACAGTTTACATAGACTTGCTTACTTGGTCATCGCTGTAAATCTGTCCATCTAATCCAGCAATTAATCGAATTTAGCTTTTACCGAGTAAAAGTTTTATCGATACTCAAATTTCATTAACCGCGGGTGTTTCTGCGGTGACACAAGAAGTAGGGCCCCATGCTGAAATCATTTCTTAAACTTTTCGAAGACACGCATAAGCGCACAGAGCCAACGTATACCGTTGAATTGGCGACTGCTGCATTACTTAGTGAAATTGTAAACGCTGATAATGAAGTAACGGATAGCGAGAGAAGTGAATACGAGAAACAGCTCAGAAAGCATGTAAACATAGATGAGGAAGCGATGTCGTTGTTGCTTGAAAGAGGGCAAGAGACGGCTGACGATTCAATTGACTTAGTGCGTTTTACTCAAGTACTAAATAAGCACTGCAGCGCTAATGAGAAAAGAGATGTGATAAAGAGCCTCTGGGCTATTGCATACGCGGATGAATCTTTAGCGCCTCTTGAAGAGAGTACTATTCGTCAAATAGCTGATTTATTGTACGTTCCCCATAGCCAATACATTAAAACTAAACTTGAAGTAGTTGAAAGAACATAGCGTTCATCATCACTCAGTTAGTCTTTTTTGTATTAGCTAAAAAAATGGATTCAAATTTAGCGACCTGTACCTTACTATTGTGAACAAATAATAATAAAAGCTTAGCGGTGACAGTGCTGTTTCAGAGCCTATGGCATCACTTGCTTACAACAGCTTGCAGTACTGAAGTAAGGGTAGTTGAGTGTTTAGAACGTTGAAAATCCCAATTGGGCTTGTCATTGCATTGACGATGTCGGTGCTGGCGCTCTCTGTGGTAATTGTTAATAAATTAGAACACAACGCTTCTGTGGTGGATGTGGTTAAAGGCAATACCGCGACGTTAAGTAACGCTTTGTCGCTGCAGTTATCGGTTGTCATGGAGCGAAGTCCCGGTGATAACGCATTATTTTCCTCTCTTTTTCAACCGATAAAAGAACACGATAATCTTATTTCCGCCACGCTATATGACAACGACTATCAAGTCATTTCCACCATTCAACCTAATTCCTTAAGCCAGCTTTCCAATCAATCTGTTCCACTTGATCCTGCAGAAATTCCATTTGGTGTTACGCAATACGACAATGTTATCACTGCCCATCAAATTGTAGGCAGTAGCCTATACCCACTTGGACATGTTGTTCTTTATGTGGACATTGAAGACACCATGGCGGCAAGTTCAGCCCGCCAGCTCATTAAGCAAGTGCCTATCGTTATCGCGGTTTGGCTGCTTTGCACTGGCACTTGTGTCTTTATTTTATACCGTTTGATTTCTCCTATTGGGTCGCTGAGGCAGTTTACTCAAGAAGTATTTGAGTCAAAAGATTATGCGCTGCGCAGTTCACTTAATACATCTAATGAAATTGGACAGTTATCGAATAACATTAATAGTTTATTGGATACCATTGAAGTTGAGTTACTTATCAACTTTGAGCAAAAGCAAACATTGGTTGATCAACAAGAAACCATGTCTCGTCTGGCAAACTTCGATAGTTTAACCGGTCTTCCCAATCGACAGTTTGTTCTCGATAACTTAAGACTTGAGCTAGCCAGAGCCAAAAGAAATGATGAAGACTTACTGCTCCTGTTTTTTGATTTAGATGGGTTTAAGGGCATCAATGATTCTTTAGGACATGAAACCGGGGATCTCATTCTCATAGAGGTTGCTGACAGAGTTCAGTGTTTGCTGCGCGACGGCGATTTATTCGCGCGACTGGGAGGGGATGAGTTCTTAGTACTGCCCGATAGAGATGTGACTACTGACCAAGCGCAAAGCTTGGCAACGCGACTTATTACCGCATTTGATGAGCCTTTTGAACTGCGTGGCTTATCACTAACGGTAGGTTTAAGCGTTGGAATCGCTACGGCTTCTGATGCGGGCTACGACCTAAGCGAACTGATGAGCAATGCAGACCTTGCAATGTATCGCTCAAAAGCGCGAGGGCGGGGCAGCTACACACTGTTTACACCTGATATGGTTGAGTCGCATAAGCGTAAACTCCACTTAGCTAACGGTATTGAGCAAGGAATCAGCAACGATGAGTTTGTTGTTTATTACCAGGTTAAAGTTAACAACGAAGGGAATGTAATCGGCGTAGAAGCGCTTATTCGTTGGCAACATCCTGAATTTGGCTTGGTCATGCCGAACGAGTTTATCCCCATTGCTGAGCAGGGCGGTAAGATCACTGCAATTACCCGTTGGGTAATTAAGCGCGTTTGTATTGATATGCCAGATTTAAAACAATGGGCCACGTCTCCGTTTAGAGCCTCAATCAATTTATCTGGACATGATTTGCGAAGCTCGCAGCTGTTTGACTACATCTACAATACTTTCAAGCTCTATGACATCAACCCAGAAAACATTGAATTTGAAGTGACAGAAAGTGCGTATCTAGAAAACTTTACTCTTTCAAACAAGTTCTTCAGACGCATCGGAAATATGGGGTGCGCCATAGCTCTAGATGATTTTGGAACGGGTTACTCCTCGTTAAGTTACCTGACGCAAATCAATATCGACACGCTAAAAGTTGACCGACAGTTTGTAATGGAAATTCAAACTTCAGAACGAAGCCGTCTTGTGACTGGGGCAATTATTGATTTGGCGAAAAGACTGTCACTCTCGGTATGTGCTGAGGGCATAGAAAACCTTGAACAGTGGAATTACCTTAGAGAGCATGGATGTGACAATGTGCAAGGATTTATGTTTAGCAAGCCCATCCCCTTGTCGGAGCTCACTTGTTCTCCCTCCCATTACAGCGATAGCAGTTTCTCTGTATAGCAAGGCATCGATAAAACCACTTTGACATACAGTGTTTCAAAGTGGTGTTTCTTTTTTGCAACATTTAACCTGTATGCTGAGTGGTTGATAGTACACTTATTTGCATATGCTGCTGTTTTTAATGTGCTTTTTCTTTTTGGTCTGAAAATCGCATAAGCAGTTTGAATGCAATTATGATAGTGGTTAATTGAAGACTAGTGGTAGTATCCATGAGCTTTAATAGCAGCATAACCTGATGACACAGGGCTGGTATCAAAGCGGATTGAGAAGGATTTTAAAAGCGTTTAGCGGAGGATTCATGATGAAACGTCTCGAAAAAGTTTTCTTAGCACTTTGTGCTGTTGCTGCAGTACAAGCCATTTCAGTAGCGGACGCGTACGCAAGTCCAGCGCGCTCGTTGATGCAGGAATTAGACACAGATAAAGATGGTCTGATATCACTTAAAGAAGCGGTTCGACACACAGGTCTACTGCGTAACTTTGGGCTGATTGATGACAACGAAGATGGCAAACTTTCCGAAGCCGAATTGGCAAAAAGCAAGTTGACGCCAGGCAATGAAAAGCTCACAGCAAGTGAGTAGATAAAATAATATATTTAAGAGGGTAAGGTTCTGATAAACAAGGTTTCGTTTGGTGAACGCTTGGTACAACTTGGTTCACTAAGGCAGTTGACGCTAGGTAGTTTTGTACTGGCCCTTATCCCTCTTATAGCCTTACTTTGGCAAAGTCAAAGCGACTTAGCCAAAGTGGGTCAAATGACAACACTTGAAACACGGTTTGTTGTCGATGTTGTTAGCGACATGCAAAGACTCGATAACGCGGTCGTTGACGTAGAGCGCAGCATTCGCCAATTTGCTGTGTTGAGAAATGATAGGGTGGCATCTCTTTCTGATAACGCCATCGATCAATTTGCCGTGGCCGCTGACAATCTATGTCAGGCTCTCTCGGTACCAACTACCTGCACACGACTTTCAGAACAGCTAAATCAATTAGCCGAATATCGAGCGATTGAAGACCAGCTTTTACTTAATGCTTACCTTGCATCAGTGGGCGATAGCGTCGACCAGCTTCGCGACGATGTAGAAGCCGCTATTACTGAACGTGTCAAAGTCCAGCAAGATGATTTAAATGCCATGCAAGCAAAACAAGCTTGGTCTACGGCCATGCTTGTAAGCGTTTCGTTATTGCTAATATTGATGGGGAGTCAGCTTATTGTGAACCCCGTCAACAACTTAAAAAAGATTATAAGGATCATGGCCCACAGCGATGGTCAGCTTCCACCCCTTTCAAGACAAGCGCCAAAAGAACTGATTGATGTAGAGAAAGATTTACATTGGCTTTATGATCGACTACAGCAGTTGGAGCATATTAGAACCGCCTTGCTGCGACACGCTGCTCACGAGCTCAAAACTCCGCTTGCCAGCATTAAAGAAGGCTGCAGCTTGTTGTCTGAAAACGTGGTGGGCGAGTTGAATAACAGTCAACGCGAAGTACTTTCGCTACTTACTGCTAGCACGCAAAGGCTCAACACGCTGGTGGAAAAGTTGCTCGACTACAACCTGCTGTTGCAACAAGCTCAGCCGAAAATGGTACAAAGTGACGTTAGTAAGTTAGTTTCTGCTTGTTTAGAAGATTACGCGCTCGCCATTCAGGATAGAGAAGTGGAAGTAAAGATAACTGCGTCCGAGGTGCGTATAGACGAGGAGCTGTTTAGAAGAATACTTGATAACTTGGTGTCCAATGCTGTCGCGCATGGCGCAGTGGGAAGACCGATAAATATTAGCCTTTATAAAGAAAACGATAATCTTGTACTCGATGTTGCCAATCGCGGTAAGCGTATTGCTCCAGAGTCAGTACATACTTTATTTGAACCTTTTATCCGAGGAACCGAGCCGAGAAACGACAATGTCATTGGGACGGGTTTAGGGTTATCAATTGTTGCCGATTGCGCTCGACTGATGCATGGTGATGTGCGTGTTGTAGATGTAGACTATGCCGATGTTTGCTTTAGAGTGACCATTGGGCAACAGGAAAAATAAAATGAGAATAAGTGGTTTAATTGTCGCCTTACTGGTGCTGACAGGATGTCAGAGTTTAACCAGGAACAACGACAACGCAGGTGAGCCAGAAAAGGTGACGCCTGTAGCTAAAATAGAACGTGGCCTTTGTTTATTTGTTGAGCCTCCACAGGGGTTCGAGCACAATTGCGATGCAACCTATTGGCTTAACGCGTGGATTGACGCGGCCAACCAACCTTGGTTAGAGCGTAAGCAAGCATTAAAAGCGTTAGGTGATACAGCATCTGACATACTTCACGCCTACGTTTTAACCCTACCAACAGATACACCTTATCAAGACAGGTTGCGCGCGCAGCTTGCCTTAAATGATATTGCTGGAACATTTACACCCACTGCGCAAGAAGTGGTGACTGTTATTGCTGCGTCGCACAACAATCAGATTATGCAGCTTGAATCTGCCATGGTGGTGTTGGAGCAAGAAAATACTTCTCGTGGCGAGAAAGTAAAAGCACTTGAAATTGAAGCAGTTAACCTGCGCAAAAAACTAGAAGAATTGTTGCAGATTGAAGCAACACTGATGGATAAAAACAGGAGTACACAACAGTGAGCGAAAAGGCGAGTAGTAACCCTAACTTATTGTTGGTAGATGACGATAAGAGCTTATTGCGCTTATTAACCATTCGTCTGGAAGGCGAAGGTTATGAGGTGACCGCAGTGGAAGACGGTCAATCAGCGTTAAGAAAGCTCCAAAACGACAACTACGATGTAGTATTAAGTGACTTGCGTATGCCGGGCTTAGATGGTCTGAGTTTGTTTGAAGAAATTATGGGAATTAGAAAAGATATTCCTGTAATTCTGATGACGGCTCACGGCACCATTGCTGATGCGGTAGCAGCCACTCAGCGTGGTGTATTTGGGTTTTTGCCTAAACCTGTAGATCACGATGAATTACGCGCGCTGCTGCAAAAAGCACTTAGCCAGTCTCAAGCTGCACAGCCTGGGGATTGGGCAAAGGACATCATCACCCGTTCTCCAGAAATGCTAAATGTACTAGACCAGGCGTTCCGTATAGCTCAGCGTGAAGTGTCTGTGCTTATTAGCGGCGCGAGCGGTACAGGTAAAGAGTTACTTGCTAATGCCATTCATAAAGCCAGTAACCGCAGCGACAAACCATTTGTGGCTATTAACTGTGGAGCATTACCTGAAAACTTGCTTGAGTCTGAGCTATTTGGTCATGCCAAAGGTGCGTTTACCGGTGCTGTAGCTGCTCACCCTGGTCTGTTTAGAGAAGCCGACGGCGGTACCTTGTTCTTGGATGAGATTGGCGATATGCCGATGACGCTGCAGGTAAAACTGCTGCGTGCATTACAAGAGCGTCAAATTCGTCCAGTAGGTAGTAGCAAGCACGTAGATATCGATGTGCGTATCATTTCTGCAACGCACAAAGACTTGCACAAAGAAATGGAAGAAGGCACCTTCCGCGAAGATTTATATTACCGTCTCAACGTGGTGAACCTAAAACTTCCGTCGCTAAAATCGCGAAGTGAAGATATTCCACTTCTGGCTCGCTCGCTGCTGCAGCAAAGCGCACAGCGTCATGGCGTGAATGTAAGCCAATTTTCTGATGACGCTATGCAACAGCTGGTAACCTCATCTTGGCCAGGTAACGTACGTCAGCTTGTGAATGTGGTCGAGCAGTGTGTTGCGTTAACGCAAACGCCTGTTATTCCGCTTCACTTAGTAGAGCAGGCCTTGTCTGCCACTAAACAAAGCTGGCCAACGCTTACAGAGGCTAGAGATGCGTTTGAACAGCAATACTTGCACAAGCTTCTAAAAATGACCGACGGGAATGTAACGCGCGCGGCAGAGCTTGCAGGTAGAAACCGTACAGACATGCATAAACTTATGAAAAAGCATGAATTAGACGCAGCTGATTTCAGATAGACATAGTGCTTAGAGAGTTATTAAACGCATCACTTTTTAGTGATGCGTTTTTGTTTTGCGATACGCAAAGCCTAGCGCTGGGGTTATGCTGGAAGGTGTTCTGAAAAAATAATAGTTTCAACTGTGCGGGCGTGGTTTTTTAAGCTTGCTATCTCAACGTCTAAAAAGTCACGTGGTTCATCAAATAGAAGGCATAACGTACCCAATTCATAGCCATCTTTGTTGCGCAAGATAGCACCAGCGTAACCTCTTATGTAAGGGCTGCCAGTAACCAGCGGGTTATTAGCGAATAGCTTATCGGCTTTAGCGTCGGGAACAATCAAGTATTCTTCTTCGGCTATCGCGTAGGTGCAAAACGAGATATTACGCGGTGTTTCGGTAGCATCCATACACTGGCGGGACTTAAACCATTGACGATCTTCTGCAACAAGGCTTACCAAGCAGGTTTTAGCATTAAACTCTTCTTGTACAGCTTTGGTGAGCTCGTCAAGTTGTTTGCTTGGGGAAGTATCTAAAATATCTAACGATTCAAGCGCAGCAATACGCGCTTTCTCATATTCATGGTTCATTGAGGTTATTTCACGGTAAATAATGGTGTAGTACCAAAATAGATAAGAGCAGTAGTTTACCGCTGAATTAGAAAAACGCTATCTATTAAAAAATATTGATAGGCTCAATGTCAGTTGCTCGTCATCAAAACAGTGAATTCTGCTCTGGTTGAGTTTTAATAGACAGGTTATTTAGCGCGAGTGATGGAGTAGTGTTGTTATACAAATCGATAAACTGCTGCGCTAACCAGGGAGCATCTTTGTTGTCTGGGCGGTGACAAAAAAAGTAAACGTCTTTTCCTTCACTTTGCCAAATCTTCACTTTTTTCACCCAAGGCAATAAACAGCGTTGGTTGTCATCATCTATATCGTTACCGACAAAGCGGACAATGGGAGTATGGCCTGTAGCGATAACATTTACTGGTACACGAGGCTTTTTCTCTCGCACTTCCTCTAGCATCGCACG
>NZ_JAFLMX010000300.1:0-14394 GCF_017849675.1 Alteromonas sp. AO-Serp | reverse complement strand
GTTTCCATTAGGTTTTGCGTCAAACCACCACGTTGCATCGATGGTGCTATCACCAGATACAATTAAATTGGTAATTTGTCGTTCTGGCACTTTTCCAAATGCAGGATAAAAGTTAATAACATTGCTTGTGGAAGATTCATTGACAAAAAGCGGAATGGTTTGTGTAAGCCCGACTTCTTCAAGTAGCGCAATAACGTCAGGTGAGTCAGTAATACGCTGTATAAATCCGCACATAAGTCCTCGTATTGAAAAATGCTTCCGCCATTTTAAAATTCTATAGGTTCCATATCTCAAAATATTGCATGGTAAATGAAAAAAAGGAAAAGGGATTCACCCATTTCCTTTTTTTAAAGATAAACTTCAGTTTGTTCAGACTAACTATTTAGCGGTGTGTTTATCAAAAAACTCAATCATTGCAGTCCAACGCTCGACGTTGTTTTCTTCTTTATAGAAACCGTGTGCCTCGCCAGACTTCATCATCCATTCGTACGGTTTATTGCGCTTTTCTAACTCTTCTCGTAACGCAAAAGCATGCTCTTTGGGTACGCGGACATCTTCCTCACCTTGGATGATGAATACAGGTACCTTTATTTTATCGACGTTTTTTACCGGAGATTGGCTATCACCATCAGGCAATACACGATTCAAGTAGTTTATACCAGATTGAGACTCTGGAATGTCGCCTGCAGATTTCATCAGTGCTAGGTCATACACTCCTACAAAACCTACTGTACACTTATATAAGTCAGGTTCTCTAATGACACTTTGGAGGGCGGCATAACCACCATAAGAAGCACCATAAACACACATTCTATTTTGATCAACAATGCCTTGCTCAATTAGATAATTGACGCCGTCGGTCATATCGTCAATCATTAGTGTTCCCCAAGATTTGAAACCTGCTTTCAGAAATTCTAAGCCATAGCCTCCTGAACCTCTGAAATTAGGTTGGAATACAGCATAACCGTGAGCCGCCAACACTTTAGCATCGCTTCTCATTTCAGTAAGTGTATCTTTTAAACCGTGAGGACCACCGTGTGGATGCATTATTAAAGGAAGGTTTTTTGATACACCTACTGGTAAAGTAAGAATGCCCGAAATCTCCTGACCATCTCTTGCCTTATAGGTAACAATTTTAGATTGGGGCATATCAAAATCGTTTAACCATGGTCGCGTATCAGTCAGTTTTGCTAACTGTTTTTTATTTTTATTAAACAGATAATACGCCGTGGGTTGATTAATCCCGCCAACTGCTACAATCATCTTTGAGCCGTCATACGTCGAAGATGTGATAGACACTACACTGCCCTTAAACGCTTGACGTAAACTAGCTAAAATTCGTTGTTCATCAGTGTTTTTAACTTCACTAAAGTAAGTAGCACTGAGGTCTTTATGTTCATATTCCGCGCCTATGACTTCTTGCACTTGCCCTCTAACTTCGTGCAATATAGGCTCCACATCAACCATTTCATGGGCAGCTAAAACAGTGTGCTTTTTAGTATCAATGTTATAAGTTGCGACAGCATCTGTATCAGTTTCAATAGTACTAAGTCCAACTAGCGTTTTATCATCGGCTAAAAATACTAATGGATTGAAAAATGAATCAAATGATTCCGCCTGAAATGCCACTTGCCAGTCGTCGTCTACTGAACTTCGTACCATTAGCGTTACTTGATTATTTTCATTAGGATCTGAGCTCGTCATTGCCAAAGCTTCACCTTTGCTGTTGGTTATGATTCGTAAGCTATCTCCTGTAGATTTATACATACGTAACGGCATTCTACCCAACGATGCTTTTCGCCCATTGCTCACCTTCATTTTATAGAGGTCCAAAAAAGGCTCTTTTGTTGACCCTTGAACGCTAAAAACGACGATGGCATCTGGATCGTCTGGTAAAAAATCTACGACCTGAGAGTATCGGGTATCACCACTTTTAGAGCGGTAGCCAGTGAGGACCACGTTATCACTGCCATCTGCATCCATCGCTAACAACTCTCCAGTCGGGACTGGTTGCTCTAGGGCGCCGACTTCACGCACCATGCTCAGTAAGAGACGTTCATCATTTAACCAGTTAAAACTGCCGACTGACTCTTTTCCCCTTCCTCGAGTGATCGATTGTACTTTTTGCTTTTCAATATCAAGTATCGTAAGGAAAACAACGCCCTCATCATCTCTGGAAGTAGATGCCAGATATTTACCATCTGGGGATATTTTAATTTGTAAATACTGAGAGTGTTTTGCGAAAGCCTCTAAAACAGGCGTTTTCACTTCAGCATTTGTAGAAAAAGAGAAAGCTAGGCTTCCCAGCATAATCGTTTTCACAAGCGATAAACGAGCTTTCATTTATAATTATCTCCATGTAAAAAAGCCCCCTATATTCGGGGGGCTTAAACAATCAAATCACTAGATTAAAAGCTGTAGCGAACATTAGCAAATACGCGACGACCAATAAAATCATATTGAGAAAATAACGCAGCATTACCCAACTCAAATCCGCTCGCAGAAATACGAGGAGGCTCTTCATCAAATAAATTAGCTACACCTACGATGACGTCAAAATCTTCGTAAGCAAATGAGCCAGACACCGCGTGGTAAGTTGTCCACCTCGTTTCGTCAATAAATGTTACTGTCTCATCATTCAGCGTGGTCGTGTTTGTTTCACTACCGTAGTACTCGTAATCATTAGTAGAGTCAAAGTAACTGGCCGTCCACGTTATACTCCAGTCATCTTTACCATAGGTAAGACGAGCTACACCTGTATGCTTAGGAAGACCATTTTCGCCTACTTCGTTGTTGTACGGTGAATCTTCAAATAGTAGGCCGTACTTTTCAATTTGCATTGTATGTTCTACTCGGAATCGAACATTACCCCAATCGAACTCTTCGTCGTAAGTAAAATTATAATCTACACCACGAACACGCTGATATGAGATGTTTACGTATCCACCGTTAACCACATCTATACCATAATCGTTAGTTTCACTATCGTTACGACGCGTAAATAAATTACACAATGGTTCATTTTCAAAATCGATAGAGTCGTAACAGCGATCGACAATATCAGCACCACCAAGGTTGTCTATCTCATTTGAGATCTCGATATTGAAATAATCGATAGAGAAAGCATAAGTATCTTCGGGGCTGGTCAAAACAAGACCGATGCCTTCTGCAACAGAAGTTTCCGCTGAAAGACGCCCTTCACCGCCGCTCGTAATAAGTAAAGCTGAACTGCCGCCCTGATCATAATCAGCAGGAATGCCATCAGCCTGACAATTCGCGAAAACAGTATCGGTAATATTACCCGCTTCAAATTCACTTACATAATCAAGACATGGGTCAACAGATAGCTGACCGCTAAAACCCGTCTGCTCAGCAAGATAAAGCTCATAGAGGGCCGGCGCTCTAAATGAAGTACCACGGCTAGCACGGACACTAACACCATCAACAATAGACCAGTTCATACCTAACTTAAACGTGGTGTCGTTGCCGTAAGTGTCGACATCATTCCAACGACCAGAGGCTGTCAGATCTAGTCTTTCTATGCCGGTTATACCTTCAAGAAGTGGAATTTTTACTTCTGCATAAATAGCTTTGGTTAACTGATCGCCAGCGGTGATGCCACCACCAGATAGCCCCCACGAGTTGCCATTTAACGTGTGCTCTCCAGGCGTATCTTCAATTTCATCTTTCTGGATTTGGAAACCAAACGCAGCGCCAACCTCACCAGCAGGAAGAGAAAAAAGATCCCCCGTCACGTAGCCTTCAAGCGTTTGTTGGTCGTAAGTGGTTTTTCCATTATCTCGTCCGAACAAAAAATCTTCTTGTGCAGGCGTTCTATCACCATAGAGAAAATTAGGATCTGTCCACGGAATATCAACACATGTATTACCGCTAAATTCTGTTACCTCTCCAGAACAACCTACGCCATTAAAGGCATTGCTCTGAGCCATCCACATTGCATCATCGTAGATGATATCCTGACCGTATTTACCGTCATTGTGGCTATATTGATAAGAAAGATCCCAGGTCCAAAAACCGATGTCGCCGGTAGCGCCGATTACGCCTCTAGTGTAATCGACTTCAATTTCAGAACTGAAATGATCGGTTAGTGCTACTGCCATTACACTCCCATCACCGTCAAAACCATCTAAAACATCAGTTGGAAGTCGCGGAATATCGGCCGTCCAAAATTGGCGGTAATCATCAGTTTTTGTTTTACGTTTACTATAAATAAACTCACCGTAAAGAGTTACGCCATCTGATAAGTTATAATCTCCGGTTGCATAAATAGATGCATTCTGTGTTTCTGGTACTACCGTTTGTTGCCCCAGGAATGGATGATTTAAGTCCCACCACCCTTCACTTTCATAATTATCATTGAAAGAAACCGGATACCAACCTTCCGGTGTAGTGAACCCTACATTTGCATCATTAAAACTCTCAAAACCATTGTTTGCAAAAAAGTTGTCGTAGTCATAAGCAGCGTTCAAACCACGGCCATATGCATCATTAACACCACCCGAAAGCCACAGGCCATAACCGGCTTCACTACAATGATAGTCGCCAGTGCGCGGGTCAATTGGGTCGGCACGAGTTCCATCTTGGTTAAATTGAAGACGTTCAGTACAGTTAAAGTAGTCACGGTCTCCACGGCGAAGCATAGACACTTTACGATAGTCAGCGGTTACACGAAACGAGCCTTCAGAGTATTCTTCACCGAATGAAATGTTAACACGACGGTCTTCACCACCAGATTCCATCGGCTGACTAATATCAACGTTGATGGTCTTCTCATCACCTTTTTTAGTGATGATATTAATTACGCCTGCTACCGCATCGGATCCGTATAGCGCTGATGCACCATCTTTCAGTATCTCTACACGCTCAACAGCTGAAAGTGGGATACTATTCAAATCAAATGCAGAAACACCACCACGAGTACCGGCGGGCCCGGCACGACGGCCGTTTAACAATATAAGTGTTCGATTTGGACCAAGGCCGCGAAGACCTACCGTTTCTGCACCTGTACCACCATCAGTAACATAGCCTACGGTAAGTGCCGCAGTGATTTGACTTGAACCAGAAGCAGCGGTGCTTGTACGAAGTAGCTCGCCAAGTGTTTTTAAACCTTCACCTTCGGCGTCCGCAACTGAAATGATGTCTATAGGCGTATCATTAGCAAAAGAGTCTGTGCGGATACGAGAGCCTACCACTGAGATCTGCTCTACTGTGTCAGCGTCTTTTTCTACTGTGTCCTGAGCAGAAACGAAAGGAGCAGCACTTATTCCAAGTGCGACGATTATCCCCTGAGATAATCTATTAAGTGTGTTTCGATTTTCCATATCTATTCCCTGGAAATTTGCTTTCCGGACAAACAGAAACACCCGATGGGTAAGTCCGTTTATCCATGAAGCTTTCTTATGTAGGCAAAATGTAAATGCGACCTATTTTCATTTCTGAAGCTTGGGGAGATTTACATTTCATTAATGTTACGCAATGCGCAACATTAGCCAAAAGTATAAGATATAGCTAAAGGTGTCAATTGTGACATTAGTGACTGAAATATAAGTAATTTACGGGGAAAAACGCTTTTTATTTACATTTAGAAACAACTTTAATGGCACTAATAAATGAACTATAAGATGCTGTTTATACAACAAAATTATTACATGTAAAGATAATTTTGCACAGGCTGTACGCGTCACTGTTTAATAGGTATGGAAGTAACCATTTAAAAAAAAACCCGATACCTCTTCACAAGATATCGGGTTGTTATTAATTAAGTCGCAACTATTAGACTTAAATTAACGTTGTGATTTAAACTGAAAAATAAATTTACACGCTAGTCGCTTTGATAACCTCTTGGCCTGCCATGTAAGGCACAAGCGCCTTTGGAATCGTAACGCTTCCATCTGCCTGCTGATTGTTCTCTAAAATAGCAACAAGCGTACGCCCTACTGCTAAACCAGAACCATTCAATGTGTGAAGAAGTTCTGTTTTATTCGTTTCTGGGTTACGGAATCTAGCCTGCATGCGTCGTGCTTGGAAGTCCAACATGTTTGAACATGAAGAAATTTCACGATAGGTATTTTGCGCAGGTAGCCATACTTCAAGATCGTAGGTTTTACATGCACCAAAGCCCATATCACCAGTACAAAGCAACACTTTGCGGTACGGTAATTCTAGCTTTTGAAGAATAACTTCTGCGTGTCCTGTAAGTGCTTCTAGCGCGTCAAAGCTCTCTTCCGGCTTAACTAACTGTACAAGTTCTACCTTATCGAACTGATGCTGACGAATAAGGCCACGGGTATCACGACCGTACGAACCAGCTTCTGAGCGGAAGCAAGGCGTATGCGCAGTCATTTTCACAGGCAGCGTTTTCGCATCTAATATTTCATCGCGTGCAATATTAGTTAGCGGAACTTCCGCCGTTGGAATTAGGCTAAGCCCCTGTCCTTCTTCAGTTGCTGGCTTGGTGTGAAATAGGTCTTCACCAAATTTAGGCAACTGACCTGTGCCATAAAGGCTGTCAGCGTTAACCAAGTAAGGCACATACATCTCTTGGTAGCCATGTTCTTGTGTATGGGTATCTAGCATGAACTGAGCAATTGCACGATTTAGGCGAGCAATATCGCCGCGCATCACTACAAAGCGGCTTCCCGTAAGCTTACTTGCGGTAGCGAAATCTAAGCCGTTGTTTAAGCCTTCAGCCACATCAACATGATCTTTAACTTCAAAATCAAACGTGCGTGGTTCGCCCCATCGAGAGATCTCAACATTATCATCTTCGTCTTTACCCGCTGGTACAGACTCGTGTGGCAAATTAGGAATGCCTTGCGTAAGGGTGTTAATTTCTTCCAACAGTTCGCTAAGTTCCGCTTTAGCGGCGTCAAGCTCGTCACCAAGCTTACCCACTTCAGCCAATAGCGGTGCAATATCTTCGCCCTGCGCTTTTGCTTTACCAATGGATTTACTTCGTACGTTACGCTCGTTTTGCAGATCCTGTGTTCTGGACTGAAGTGTTTTTCTTTTTTCTTCAAGCGAACTGAAAGCTGCTACATCGAGGTTAAAACCACGGGCAGCTAATCGCTTAGCTGTTTGTTCTATATCGCTTCGCAAACACTTTGGATCTAACATGTGTTTCTAATTATCCTTTCATCAATTGAATGGCTAGCCAACCTGCTATTAGGCAAGCGCCAACGTTAAGAAATACATTTGCTGCGGCTTTAAGCCACAACCCGTTTTCTAATAAAGTTAAGGTTTCAACGGAAAATGTTGAGAATGTAGTAAAGGCACCTAATAGCCCTACACCGATAAGCGCTCGGTAAGGAGAGTCGCTTAAATCATGACGTTCGATAAAACCGTACAGTAATGCGAGTGCAAACGACCCGACCACATTCACCGTTAGTGTACCAAACGGCATGTGTTTTCCAAATAAGGAATCAACACTTGTGGTAACAAAATAGCGTAAACAGGCGCCGGTCGCACCGCCAGCGGCAATAAAACAATACAAAGCTAACCCTTGAGGCACGAAAACTCCCTAGCGCATTTTTTATTAACTAATTCATATAATCTGAACTAGTTGAGTTACTTGTCTGCAACTTTACCTTTTATTGTTACTTCTCGCATTAAGTGAATCGAGAAATTCACGCTTGGCTTTCAAAGCTTTCTCTAAACCGCGTTCATTAGGGTTGTACAAGCGAGTTCCGGTAAGGCTTTCCGGAAAGTAAGACTCACCCGCGGCAAACGCGTTCGGCTCGTTGTGAGCATAGCGGTAACCATCGCCATGACCGAGCTCTTTCATTAGCGACGTAGGCGCATTGCGTAAATGCATGGGAACAGGTGCATCAGAGGTTTTACGCGCCAATGCTTTTGCTTCGTTAAACGCCATATATACCGCGTTACTTTTTGCAGCTAACGCACAATATACCGCAGCTTGAGCAATAGCGCGCTCGCCCTCTGCGGGCCCTACTCGGTGAAACGTGTCCCAGGCATTAATACAGAGCTGCATTGCTCTTGGGTCTGCATTACCAATGTCTTCAGACGCGATAGCAAGTAGACGTCTTCCTACATACAGCGCGTCTCCCCCGCCATCAAGAATTCTTGCGTACCAGTAAAGGGCTGCGTCTGGATCTGAGCCTCTAACAGATTTATGAAACGCGGAGATTAGATCGTAGAAGGTATCGCCTTTATTGTCATAGCTGGCAACTTTCTCCCCCACCGCATGCTCAACATCGCTTATGGTTATCTCACTTGCACTTGTAAAATCGGCAGCTAGTTCCAAATACGTGAGAAGACGGCGGGCATCGCCACCGCTCAAATCTATAAGGGCGTTTCTTGCTGTTTCTTCAATACCAAGAGCTCTGTCACCGAGGCCTTTTTCATTATCGCTTAGCGCTCTGTTCACTAATTGTGAAAGCGCGTCGTGTTCTAGCGTCTTTAAAACGTATACGCGAACACGTGATAACAGGGCTTTATTTAATTCGAACGATGGATTTTCTGTGGTTGCGCCAATAAAGGTAACTACACCAGATTCTACAAATGGGAGAAACGCATCCTGCTGGCTTTTATTAAACCTGTGAACCTCGTCAACAAACAACAGTGTCCGCTGGTTATAACGGGCGTTTTCTTCAGCCGTATCCATAGCGGCTCTGATGTCTTTTACCCCAGAGGTAACCGCAGAAATACGCAATACAGATGCGTTGGTGTATTGAGCAATGAGTTCAGCAAGGGTAGTTTTACCGGTACCGGGCGGCCCCCACAAAATCATAGAATGACAGTGACCCGCCTCTAACATTTTACGTAGAGGCTTACCTTCGCCAAGTAAGTGTTCTTGACCGCTGTACTGCTCTATGGTGACCGGGCGCATTCGCGCCGCGAGGGGCGCGAAATCTTGATTAACGCTGGTCATCAATTATGAAGCTGTCTGGAATATCAACTGAGAACGTATCAGCGGGCACTGGAAAACGCGTTTCAATATTACTGAACACCAAAGTGCTGATTTGCTGTTGCGCATCGAGCATATTAAGCGAAGCGAGTTCACTGTCTTGGTTAAAGGTTAATGTAAGCGTTGCGATTTGGCCGCCCTGTTCCTTAGGCGTGATTTGGTAGCTTTTTGTTACGCTCACACCATTGATGTTGTCTGCCGCGCCATTTTCAGGTGTTACGGCCGATGAACCGCTATTTAATTGACTGATAGAAAACTTTGACCACGTTGCTTCATCTGTCGATGTAAGCAAAACAATAGGGTTATCTTTAATCGCATTGTCTTGAGATAGGACTGTTACCTGCTCTACGAAGGTATCCACATTCCAAACCGCTTCGCCATCGGCAACCAAAAGGGTTTCATCAGGAAACGTTGTTTCCCAGCGAAGCTTATTAGGGCGGGTCATGGTCAGCGTGCCTTGTGCTTCGTGAACGACATTTTGCTGTGCATCGACTACTGTCTGCGCAAAGCTTGCACGAAACTGCTTCATATTGCTTAACAAAGCCTGCAGTGAAGTACTCGCAGAATCTTTGATAAGCGATGAAGTTTTAGGCTGACTAGTGTTTACTGTGGCATTAGCCTGAATAGCGTCATGAGCACTGACAACCTCGTGAGCATTGTTCTTGCCTATATTTGAACCTGTTGTATCTAATTCTACCGCAGCGTTAGCAGCAGTCATTGCTGTACCTGCCGTTACCAATGCACTCACAAAATAAACCGAAACTGCTTTATTCATTTATTCAATCCATTCGTTATTCTTTGTGGGGCGGCGGTGCAAGAACCTCACGGTTCCCGTTATGCCCCTGTGCACTTACGACACCACTCATTTCCATTTGTTCAACCAAGCGCGCGGCCCGATTGTAACCAATTCTAAACTTACGCTGCACACTCGACACACTAGCTCGACGTGTTTCGGTGACAAACGCCACGGCTTCATCATAGAAGGCATCAAATTCTTGATCCTCACCCTCAGGCTGTTCGCCTGGCAGTAAGACTTCAGCCGTCGCTTCGCCATTCAGGATCTCATCAATGTATTCAGGCTCACCACGTTTCTGCCAGTCTGCAACTACAGCATGTACTTCGTGATCATCCACAAATGCACCGTGAACACGGGTTGGCACAGGGCTACCAGGAGGCAGATAAAGCATGTCACCCATCCCTAGCAAAGTTTCTGCGCCTTGTTGGTCTAGAATTGTTCTTGAGTCTATTTTACTAGAAACTTGGAATGCACAACGGGTTGGAATGTTGGCCTTGATCAGACCTGTAATAACATCTACAGATGGACGCTGTGTGGCAAGGATTAGATGGATGCCCGCAGCACGTGCTTTCTGTGCGATACGTGCGATAAGCTCTTCTACTTTTTTGCCCACTATCATCATCATGTCGGCAAATTCATCGACCACTACCACGATAGCAGGAAGCTTGGCTAAGTCAGGCGCTTCAGCATCCATACTTTCTTCATTCTTCCACAGTGGGTCCTTTATTGGTGTGCCATTAGCAATAGCTTCTTCTACTTTCGCGTTATAGCCCTTTAGGTTACGCACGCCAAGAGCGCTCATTAGACGATAACGACGCTCCATCTCACCCACGCACCAACGAAGGGCATTGGCGGCTTCTTTCATGTCGGTAACCACTTCAGCAAGCAAGTGAGGTATGCCTTCATAAACGGAAAGCTCAAGCATTTTCGGGTCAATCATGATCATGCGAACATCTTCTGGCGTGCTCTTATAAAGCAAACTAAGAATCATAACGTTCACACCTACAGATTTACCTGAACCTGTAGTACCCGCAACCAAAAGGTGAGGCATTTTGGCTAAATCGACCACCACTGGCTGACCTGAAATATCAGCGCCCAACACCATGGTTAATGGTGATTTATTAGACTGAAAAGTATCGCAGCTAATAACTTCGCTCAGCCGCACCATTTCACGTTTTTTATTCGGCAGTTCTAAGCCAATTACTGACTTACCCGGAATAACTTCCACTACACGCACCGAGATAGCTGACATAGCGCGGGCTAAGTCTTTCGACAGCCCTGAGATCTTGCTCACTTTTACCCCAGGTGCTAAATCAAGCTCAAACCGGGTAATAACAGGGCCTGGGAACACGCCAACCACCGTCGCTTCAATGTTAAAGTCAGCCAGTTTTTCCTCTACCAAACGAGAAATACCTTCAATCTCTTCTGGCGTAAGCGGGTTTTCATGTTTGTCGGCACGTTCAAGTAAATCAAAGGACGGCATAGGTGGTAAATCAGGATCTAACTCACCTGCCCTCGCCTTCACGGGTTTGGCACCTAGTGCAGCAGGCGTAAATGCTTGGTTAGCACCTTGACTCGCTCCCTGAGTTTCAACAGTTTGCGACTGTAGCGTTTCCGTATTTGGTTCGCTACCTTCAACAGATGGCGCGCTGTTATTTGCAGAAGTTATTGGCTTGCTTCCAGTTTCGTAAGGCAAGTCTTCATCAAACTCTTCTAAGTCGTCGAAGTTAATATGCGGACTTTGCTGCGCTTGGTGTTTATGCTCATGTTGACTGCTATCATCTTCTGACTGAGCTGAGTCATCTTGGCTCGATTTACCCAAACCCACTTTGTCTTTAAAGCTACCAGTAACCGCACTACGCATACCTGACAATGAGAACGACGACTTTTTCGTCTCAGCTGCATCTACATCTGTACTTGATGTCGCATCGTCTTCCTCGGCGTTGACAGTATCGTTGGGATTAGATTGAACAGACTTATCTCCGTCATAGGTATAAAACGGCGGTTCATCATCTACATCGTCAATGCCAAAGGTAGGCTCACTGCGTGATGGCGTAGTTTTCTGTGTCTGTGATGGTTTTGTCTGTGCAGTAGAAGCCAAAGGTTCAGCGCGCATACTAGTAATATCTAGCTCTGCACCTTCGTCGCCACTTTGATTAGACGATTTGTTAGCTAGGGCTAGTCGCGGCATTTCGAATGCTAACAAACTCTGAGGCGCTGAAAGAGTCTTGCGTCCTAACCACAGCGTACCTTCACCTAACCTGTCGATAATAGTGAGCCAGCTAATACCCGTTAGTAAGGTAAAGCCCGTACAGAAGAAACAAAGAAGTAGCAAAATTGTGCCAGCGGTATTGAAGTAAGGCACTAGCGCTGAACTAATTACGTCGCCAACAAATCCGCCGGCTGAAAAGTTGTAAATGTCGTCAAAATTTATACTGGCGATGCCCGTTGCACCGAGGGCCATCAAAAGCCCACCGATAATTCTTAATCCAATAGTAAGGTAATCGAATTCATCGAGTTCTTTAATGTGTTGGAATAGAAACCACCCTAAGAAGGCGGAGCCGAAAGGCAGCAAATACGCTAAAAAACCAAATGAGAATAGCAGAAGATCAGCGACCCATGCCCCTGTTGCTCCAACCCAGTTGTGAACGTCGAGTTGTAATCCAGCCTGACTCCAACCTGGGTCTCCGGGATGAAAAGATGCTAGTGCCAGCAATAAGAAGAAGGCGAAAACACAGGCGATAATCATACCTGCTTCCCACACTCGCTGAACCCCTGTTAATCGCGCCATAACCCTAAAAAACCTTCAATTTCCATCGCATGTATTACCGCAGATAGCTTTTTACGCTATGCGGTAACCGCAGTACTAACCGCAACAAAGAGCTTAGCGAACTCTTTGCTATTCCTACATAATTATTATTGATTTACTCTCTGGTAAGTTACTGAGCGCACAACTGAATTAATACACCCATCCCCTACCCTGTGCTTTAGCGTGCTGTTAATCCTTTGGTAAAACACAAACACTGTATTTTTGCACAGCCTACCACAAAACCACGCTATTGAGCCACGCTTTCATTACTTCAAATTAATGCGCAGCGACGATGTACTTTTTACTTCTTCCATCACAACGTACGTCCGCGACTCACTTACTCCGGGCAAGCGCAATAAAGTATCACCTAATAATTTCCTATAACTTCCCATATCTGCAACGCGTGCTTTAAGGAGGAAGTCAAAATCTCCGGACACCAGGTGACATTCTTGTATATCGTCATGCAGTTTTACTGCAGCAGAAAATTCTGCAAAGATATCTACCGATGTTTTCGTTAACGTAATCTCTACGAACACAAGCATAGCTGCGCCGAGCTTTTCTGGGTCAACGACAGCATGATATCCTTTTATGTAGCCCTGAGCCTCCAGCCTCTTAACTCTCTCAAGACAAGGGCTGGGGCTTAATCCCACTTCTTTAGCAAGTTCGACGTTTGATATACGCCCGTTTTTCTGTAACTGTACCAGGATATTCCTGTCTATTCGGTCTAGGTGTTTTGGTGTCTTTACCAGCATATAAAATATCTTAAAAGCATCTTTTAGGAGAATTATATGCTACAAACGCCCATTCTTCAGCAGATAGTTCGTTTTTTTATCACGTATACTCCGCAAATATGTTCACGTGCTTCAAAGCCGAACACTATTAATCAAAAGTTCAACCAGAGCCGCTTAGAAGCTCACTATAAGATTGAGGACTATACATGTTAGTTGGTGTACCAAAAGAAATTAAGAACCACGAATACCGTGTTGGCTTGACGCCAGCAGCTGTAAAAGAGTTTGTTAGCCACGGTCACAGCGTTTTAGTAGAAACGAACGCAGGTGAAGCAATAGGTTTCACTAACGAAATGTATGTCGAAGCAGGCGCAGCCATTGCATCAACGGCTGAGCAAGTGTTTGCTGAAGCAGAAATGATCGTAAAAGTTAAAGAGCCTCAGCCTAACGAGTGTAAAATGCTTCGTAAAGGCCAGACACTATACACCTACCTACATTTAGCGCCTGATCCTACGCAAACAAAGCTGCTTGTTGAGTCTGGTGCAACTTGTATCGCATATGAAACAGTGACTGACGACCGCGGTGGGCTTCCACTACTAGCACCAATGAGTGAAGTAGCTGGCCGTATGTCGGTTCAAGCTGGCGCGCACTACCTTGAAAAAGCACACGGCGGTAGCGGTACACTTCTTGGTGGCGTTCCGGGTGTAGCACCAGGTAAAGTACTGGTTATCGGTGGTGGTGTTGTTGGTACTAACGCAGCAAAAATGGCACTAGGCCTTGGTGCTGACGTTACTATTCTTGACCGCTCGCTTCCTCGTCTTCGTCAAATCGATGATATCTTTAACGGACAAGTAAAAACGGTTTACTCTACCGTTGACGCTATCGAGCACTACTCTTCAAAAGCTGACCTTGTTGTTGGTGCGGTACTAATTCCTGGTGCAGCAGCTCCGAAGCTTCTTACTCGCGAACAAATTAAGGCAATGAAACCTGGTTCAGTGCTTGTCGATGTTGCTATCGACCAAGGTGGATGCTTTGAAACATCGAAAGCGACCACACACCAAGACCCTGTTTATGTTGTTGACGATGTAGTTCACTACTGTGTTGCAAACATGCC
>NZ_JAFLMX010000095.1:0-1584 GCF_017849675.1 Alteromonas sp. AO-Serp | reverse complement strand
ATTTTAGCTGCGGCAAATGCTACGTTCTGCCCTTCCCTTACTGTGTGCCACACGTCCTGAACTTTCTGAGACGCCTTGCCAAATACCAAAGTACGACTTATGTCGCTTTGGTAACCGTGCACACTGCAACCGCTGTCTAGCAAGATCACCGAACCTTCTTTGATAGTTTGTGCTGCATTTGTGCCATGAGGATAAGCACTTGCATCGTTAAACAGCGCCAAACACCATGTACCGCTGCCGCCTAAGTGCTGCTGTGCGGTGTTCATCAAACTTTTTACATCCTGCTGACTCATGCCAAGCTTTAGGTTACTAAAAACAAACTCGTAAGCACGTAGAGTAACTTCATTGGCCTTATGCATAAGTGCCAGTTCACTCGCAGTTTTATACATGCGACAACCCAGTGTAATTGGCTCGGCGGGAACGATATTAATGTTTGGCAGCGCTCGGCTGACTCCAGTAACTACAAAGTAGCGTACGCTGCTTTCAAAGCCGATATTGCCGCTTGTTATACCGCGCGATTTTAAAATATTGGCTACGACATCAAACGGGCTTTCATGCTCTTGCCACACTCTTACATCATCGCCTATAGCTAACGACTCAAGCACACTTGGCTTTTCGAAAAATGGCGTTACCACCGCCATGTCACCTTTTTGAGGGATAACCAGCGCGGTCAAGCGCTCACTACGCCACCATTTAATCCCCGAAAAATAATCCATAGCTGCGCCAGGCTCGACCAGAATCGCCGCAATGTCTTGGGCTTTCATAAGCGACTGCGCTTTTTCAATACGCGCTTTGCGTTCTTCTACGGTAATCGGCTTCGCATTTGCGGTGATATCACTTAGCCCGCTTAAACCGTTAATGTCTGTTGTATTGGTTTGATTAATTGCAGCCATAGAAGCCACAGGAGCAAGCGCAAAGCTAGCGCCCGCTAATTTCAAGAAATGTCGCTTATCCATGTTCCCTTCCTGTCGTTTTAATTAAGGTTGTTTAGCACTTTTTTGTTTTATGAAAATAACATTCAATTGATTTTGTACTAAAAACTTCAGTGTTTAATATTGTCATTACTTTATGCCCACATAACAAAGATTGCGGCAAGCCCAATAAGAAGTAAGCCAGCAATTTCGCGTTTTGTGACTGCATTTTTTAGCCAGTAATGTGAAAGTATCAAGGTAAGTAACACCTCTAACTGCCCAAGCGTTTTTACTAGCGCCACATGTTGCAATGCCATAGCGGTGAACCAACAAATTGAGCCCAAACAGCTTACCGTGCTAATCGCTAGCACCTGCTTTTTAGCGTTGGTTAGCTGTCTGAACACGAAGGGTTTAGTTAGCGCAATATAACCACTTAAACTTATCGTTTGTACACACAGTACCCATAACAACACCCAAGCAGCAGCCACCGTATGCTGAACATTTAGCATATGACTTGCCTCGCGCACCAACAGTGATGTCAGCGCAAAACAGGTACCGCAAGCATGACCTGTAACCATGGTTTTCACACTAATGCCATGGAGCCGATTGCCACTGCTTAACACAAATACTGCTATTGCGCCTACTAGTATGCCTGTCTCTCTTATACACATCT
>NZ_JAFLMX010000285.1:0-1329 GCF_017849675.1 Alteromonas sp. AO-Serp | reverse complement strand
GTTGCCAACTAATGGATGAGCCGTGTCGCCAACCCAAACCACGTCATCTTCTAACACTACTTCGCCTTCTGTCTGTTCGCCCGGGTTAACCAACGCCAAAATCAAATCGAAATGATCGCGCTGCGACGGGTGCAGCAAATCACGACTTAAAGCAGAGGTCACTTCAAGTGATACATCGGGATAGCGCTTTGAAAATTCGCCAATTAGACCCGGCAATAATGTAGAAGCAAATTCATTGGGAATGCCAAGACGCAAGCGACCGCTTAGCGGGGCAGGGGTTAAGCTGCGAAAGATGTTATCGTTAAGCTCTAGCAGTTCTTTCGCCTTTGGGTACAGCCAATTGCCGTCGGCGCTAGGTACATGCCGTTGCCCAACTTTAGTAAATAGCTTGCGGTCTAACTGCGACTCTAGCTTTTTAATTTGTAGGCTTATTGCCGGTTGAGAACGGCCCAAAAAATCGCCCGCTTTAGCGTAGCCACCAAGCTCAATAACGCTAACGAAGGTGCGTAAGGTATCAAGGGAAAGCTGCTTCATAGTTAATTACACTTTCTAATGAATTTGCCTGCTTTTATTATATTTTTAAATGTAAGCGGGCGAAAGGCGTAATTTTGTATGTTTGTGCGTTCTAGCCAAGTTAGGGTTGCCTTACTCGATGCGCTCCCTCTACCGATTGCCGCATAGTGCGAAGTGCAAGGGTGTTGGGTTGCGCAAGTGGCGTTGTGTTATTAGAAAAGCGCTTCATTCCCGCAAAAATGCAGTACCACGAAGGTCGCAAATAAACCAATTTGTTATCTACTTCATTAAGCGCATGTTCAAAGCTGGCGCCTTTGTCCCATGCATTCAGCAAATAAGAAAGGGTATCCGGCACCTTTAAGTCTTCGCGACAGGCAACCCAGTAGGCGGAATCGTCGCGCGTATTTAAATAGTAATGAGCAGCAATGTAGTCCCGAATACCATCGAACATTCGGTTTATCTCAGAATTATAGCGTACCTCTCTTCGCGGATTGTTACTTTGCCAGCAATCGATAAAGTGATTCAGTGCGTACTGCACCAGCATAAGTGCGGTGGCTTCCAATGGCTCAATAAAGCCCTGAGACAACCCTATGCATAAACAATTACCTTTCCAGTGTTCTTCTAGTCTGCCTACGGTCATTTTCAAATGTCGGGCTTGCTGATGGAATTGGTCTGGTTCTAATGCAAGTCTAAGTTCTTCTTCTGCTTGGGCTTCAGTGCAAAACTGTGAACTGTACACATAGCCGTTGCCTGTGCGACTAGTTAGGGGAATGTGCCACTGCCAACCGTGACTAAGCGCAATAGAGCGAGTTTGTA
>NZ_JAFLMX010000078.1:0-1837 GCF_017849675.1 Alteromonas sp. AO-Serp | reverse complement strand
ACACCGCACAGCAGCACTTAGGCGGCAGCGGTACATGGTGTTTGGCGCTGTTTAACGATGCAAGTGCTTATCCTCATGGCACAAACGCAGCACAAACTATCAAAGAAGGCTCGGTGATCTTGCTAGACAGCGGTTGCAGCGTGCACGGTTACCAAAGCGACATAAGCCGTACTTTGGTATTTGGCAAAGCGTCTCAGAAAGTTCAGGACGTATGGCATACAGTAAGGGAAGGGCAGAACGTAGCATTTGCCGCAGCTAAAATTGGTGAACCAGCAGGAACAGTGGATGATGCAGTGCGCCAATTCTACGCCAGCAAAGGGTACAGCAAAGACTATGCATTGCCTGGGCTAAGTCACAGAACAGGTCACGGTATCGGCATGGAAGGACACGAGAGTGTTAACTTTGTGCGTGGTGAAAATACGCCACTTAGAAAAGGCATGTGCTTTTCTAATGAGCCAGGTATCTATATTCCGGGTGAATTTGGTGTGCGCTTAGAAGACTGTTTGTATATGACTGAAACGGGCCCCGCTTACTTTACCGAACCGCCTGAAAGTTTGGCTAAGCCGCTGGGTAAATTACTGAATTTAAAAAGCTAAATAAGAAGTTAATAAACCTGTCTCTCAAAATTTTTATTAGCTGTTACACTTAAAATTATTACCAAAGTGAATGATGGATAAACTATGCCTGAAAGAAAATTTAGATTGGTTACGCGAAGTGATTTCGATGGACTGGTATGTGCGGTTTTATTGAAAGATTTAGACTTAATTGACGATATTTTGTTTGTTCATCCAAAAGACATGCAAGACGGTAAAATTGATATTACCGAGAATGATATCACCACTAACCTGCCTTACGTTGCGGGTTGCCATATTGCCTTCGACCATCACTTAAGCGAAACAGTGCGTAACTCAGGCGATATTGATAATCACATCATAGACCCGAAAGCGCCGTCGGCGGCGCGCGTTGTTTACGACTATTACGGTGGTGCAGATAAATTTCCTAATATCTCAGTAAATATGATGGATGCAGTAGATAAAGGAGACTCTGCACAGTTTAGCGAAGAAGAAATCCTTGAGCCCACAGATTGGGTGCTCATGAATTTCATCATGGATGCGCGAACTGGGCTTGGTCGTTTCAGAGATTTCAAAATCTCTAACTATCAGCTAATGATGAAGCTAATAGATGCGTGCAAAGACCACAGCATTGAAGAAATACTGCAAATGGAAGACGTGGCCGAGCGCGTGAGTTTGTACCACGAGCACAATGAAATGGCGAAGGCGCAAATTGCCAAGTGTTCTACCGTATACGACAACTTAGTTGTGCTTGATTTAACCGACCAAGAAACCATTTACGCGACAAACCGGTTTGTTATTTATGCCATGTACCCCGACTGCAATATCTCTATTCACAAGATGTGGGGGCTGAAAAAGCAAAACGTGGTATTTGCTATTGGTAAATCCATTACTAATCGTAGTTCAAAAACCAATGTGGGAGAGTTGTGCTTGAAGTATGGCGGCGGTGGTCACATGAACGCAGGTACATGTCAGGTTGAAACCAGCAAAGCCGAAACTGTACTCGGCGAGCTTATCGAAACCATCACGAGTGATGGCTAAAGCTAATTGAATAAGAGCGGTGGGGCAGAAAAAGTACTCTGACCCCATTTTTTTTATTGGGTTAGCCTCACTTTAAAGAATTCGGCAAGAGTTTTACTGATCACAGGGTGCTGTGTATCTTGATTGAACAGGCAAATATTCACCTTGCCTAATTTGGGCAGGTGCGGGTGGTTTAGCGCTACTAGGTTTGCCGGTAAGCTAGATTTTGCTAGAGCTGTCACGCC
>NZ_JAFLMX010000084.1:0-29563 GCF_017849675.1 Alteromonas sp. AO-Serp | reverse complement strand
ACACACTATCGCTTGTAGTTTCTGGTTGTTTACAAGCCATGATAACAACAACTTGGGCTCTTCCATGAATGTGGTTACTGGAATTCTTCTGGCACTTACTTTGGCTGCGTCTATGGCGGCTTCCCCCGTGCTCGCGGAAATAAATGCTCCCCACTACAGTCCTATCCAATTCAAAAGCAAAAAAATAGCGCGGTGGCAGCTAAATAGTATGTACCGCATTCAATCTACAACCGAAACTTATCTATACGACAACAGTTATACCTACCCAGCGGGGTCACAAGGTATGTTTAGCGCCAGCAGGCGGTTTAACACTTGGGTTCCGCAAAAGGTCTATGCAACGTACAAAACCAACAATACCGCCTTTCAGCATTACGCAGAGTGGCTTTATTTACCACATGATGTAGGTACTTTTACTCGGTTGGGCTGGCTGCTTGGCAAAAGCGAGGGTTTAAACATGGCGGTAGAGCTTGAACATAGGCAAGTTGGGGAAGAAGAGAATATGGGCCTCTCATTGGGCGTCAATTACTTGTTTTAGGTCACCGCTACATTGCACTCACAGTGCGCTTTTAGTATTACACCCCATCATAAAGACGAAACGTAGTTGCCGTTATGCCAATGATAAGGTTTTTGCGTAAGTCTGTTGAATTACCATCGCGTCGGAACTCGCTCTATGACGCTTAACATCAAGTTGGCTCGCAAGGCGGCTTTTCACCTCATGCCATTGATTCATTTGTGCTTCAGACAAAATATATTCCAATGCTCTACACGTGAAAGACATTTCTACCTGCGCTGCGGCGTAGAGCTTAATTAGCCACGGGTTATCAACGACCCAACCGTCACTGTAAACAACCGTATTGCCAAGGAAGTTATTTAACTCAACACAGACTTTTCGAGGCTCTTCTCCTCGAGTTTGCAGCATCTGCTGCGTTATGCCGTGCAGTGACTCCGCTTTTCGATCCCAGTGAACCCACGAGTCAAAGGGCCGAAGTAGCTTACACCACTTTGCACCATCATAGCGCACGATACCTATCTCAATAGGGTAACTCGCTGCGCCAAATCCACTTGCTTCAATGTCTATTATTGTTGGCAGGGTATTCTTTCGCACTCACGCTCCAAACCGCTGTTTATCCTTGCTTGCAACATACGCAAACCATTTTTATCAGGCGGTTTTACTGCTACCTCGTCACCAGAGGAACAACTAAACAACGTCGAGCACTGTTTAGCAAATGTACAACCACTCTTCTCGAAATATAAGCTAATAGTAGAATCGTGCCACAATTAATGCGCACTCGTTTAGTACACCAACCCGTCGCCAGCGCTCAAAAATCTCGTAAAAGCTCTCAAAAAAGCATCAAACTTATACTAAAGGATAAGACGTTTACGCTAAAAGACTGAGCACATTGCTATACACTTTTAAGGTTAACATTTAGGTAGCCTATTCATGCGTGCACTTTCTATCTTTCTCTCGCTGGCTTGCGTCTTTTCAATTTTTACTGCAAGTAAAGCATTAAGTTCAACGGAACCTCTGGTGATTGGTATTGATGCCGATCTTTCAGCGGTAGCTGTTGAAGGTGGCATCGCTATTACAAGAGGGGTCGAGCTTGCCGTCGACGAAATAAATGCCGCTGGTGGGATTCTAGGTCGTCAAATAAAAGTTATTGCGAAAGACCATCGCGGCAACCCAGCTCGAGGTGTATATAACATTGAGCAATTTTCCCAAACTCCCAATTTACTTGCGGTAGTAGGCGGCGTTCATACACCTGTAGTTCTCGCTGAAGTCGACCCAATACACGAAAAAAACATTTTGATGTTGGTTCCTTGGGCAGCGGGGACGCCTATTATCGACAACGGGCACTCACCGAATAACATATTTCGCGTGTCGGTACGCGACGCTGAAGCAGCGTCAGTCCTAATTAATCACGTCAAATATATGGGGCTATCAAATATCGCGTTGGTACTGGAAAGAACAGGATGGGGACGCTCAAACCTTGAATCATTAACACAAGCTGCAAGTAATAATGATATTGATATAACAGCAACCCATTGGATAAATTGGCAGCAGAAAGACTTTTCTGAGGATATCGCGGCAATAAAAAGCGCGAAAGCGGAAGCGATTATTCTTGTCACTAACGTTCCTGAAGGTGTTGTGGTACTCGATGAGATGGCAAAACAAGGCATCGCCTCTCTCCCTGTTGTGTCACATTGGGGAGTCGCGTCGGGTCAGTTCGCCTCTTTACTTGCAAAGCCCATCGCTAACTACAATGTGTCAGTACTTCAAACCTTCCACTTCAACCACCAGAAAAATACCAAGGCAAAAAGCTTGTTAGAAGCCTATTATAGTAAGTATGGCTTGGTGGATGCGACTGCGATTGGTGGTGTGACAGGTTTGGCTCATGCTTATGATTTAACTCATTTAATCGCGGCAGCTGCCGCGAAAGCTGGTAGTATAGAAGTAGACGCATTACGCGGTGCGCTAGAGTCTCTTCAAAATGTGCAAGGTGCAGTGAAGCACTACACAGCTCCATTTTCAGAGGACAGACACGATGCACTCTGGGCAAAGGATTATTTTATGACTACGTTTAACGAAAAAGGTCACTTGGTAACAACGGGCGTGCAATGATGCAGCAGCCCCCAAGGTTACGCTCTCTTCTGCTTTCAAGCATGTTACCGCGACTGGTTTTACTCGTCGCGGTTTTGTCTATCATTCTGTTTGCTCTCTCTTTTCACTTCATTGTTAAACAAACCGACCAGCTTCAACAACAATCTGTTGATGGTTTAGAACAAGATATCAATTACATTGTTAGCGACACCACTAGACAGCTAGCAGACTTGGCAGCTAACGATATCATCATCAATTCCTTGGTTGATTTCGAGCAAAGGGATAATTACCTTCCCATGTTTTTCCGCTCGTTAAATTTAACTCAGGCGAAAAGTGTCGAGTTTGCGCTATTTGATTTTGCCGGGAACCGGGTGATTGATAAAAACTGGAATGCTGTTATCCCCGAGTCGCTCAGTAGTGCATGGCGCCAGCAAACCCTTGGTTCATCGAATGCATACTCCTCGGTATCAAAGTACGGCGTATTAATAAGCGTTCCAGTGTTACTTAGAGGCGTAGCGGAAGGCGCACTTGTCATGTATGTGGATAGCTTGCAGTCTTTGCTCGCGCCCTATCCCAGACTGACTAACCAGCTTGTTACCGACTCTAGTGGGCATGTCCTATTTAGCAGTGAGCCCTCACTCATTGCTCCCAACTCAAGCTTTTCCGATTTTGATGACAGCGGCTACGCTATAAAAAAGGCTGATTGGCAAAATCTAACCTTGTACAGCGTTAAACCCACCATCACCGCATACAGAGAAGCCGCATGGACTGGGATTGTATTGCTGGCAATGATTGTAGGCTTCGTATTTATCATTTTGCATATGGTGAGTATGACGGGAACGCTTGCCGAGCGAACACTTTCGACTTTGTACAATGACATTAAGAATCGACTAAACAGTGATGATAAGACCTCACTACGCCTTGATAGTGACGTTGAGGCCCAAGAACTTGCGGATATTCGCGAAGCGTTTGACAAACTGATTTGGGATTTGACAGAGGTTTCACTGTCTAACGAACAGTTTTCCAACGTGTTGGAATCAATGGGCGATATGCTTGTAGTGGTTGATCAAGACAAGCAAACTTTACTTTCTAATAAGCGCTTCGACGACTTTTGTCATGACCAGTACGGTGAAAAGAACGGTATTTTGAAGTTCATTATGCAAAAGCTTGCTTCTTCACAGAGCAATGAACTTACACACTTTTCGGTATCAACCGGCCAAGAGCGGTTTGTTCATTGGACTAAAACATCACTGGCCGATGCTAATGGTAATATTCGTGGTGATATCTATGTTGGTAGCGACGAAACCGAACAACGCTCTCTTGAAAGTCACGTTAAAGTGCTCACTCACGCTATGGATGAAGCAACCGTGTCGATCATCATTTCGGACATTAAGCGCGTCGGCCAACCAATAATATACGTAAACAGTGCCTTTGAAGAGCTTACAGGCTACAGTCGTGAAGAAATAATCGGTCATAATTGCAGGTCGATGCAGGGCGATGAAACCAGCAAGCAGACAGTTGACCAAATCCGCAAGGCTATTGCAGTGCGCGAGCCTATTGAAACAACGCTGCTCAACTATAAAAAAGACGGCAGCGCCTTTTATAATCGTTTGAATTTAACGCCGGTAAAAATAAATGGTGAAGTCACTCACTATATCGGGTTTCAACAGGACGTTACTCAACAACGACAAACCGAACAGTATCTTCAGGATGCGCGAGAAAAAGCGGAAGAGTCTGCCCGTCTTAAATCGAGCTTCCTCGCTAGTATGAGCCATGAAATACGCACGCCAATACACGGTATTTCTGGTGTTTTGCAGTTAATGGCTAGCTCTGAACTCACTGAGGAGCAAAAGCACTACCTGTCTCTTGCTAAGTTTAGTATCCAAGGCCTTTTACATATCGTAAATGATATTTTGGACTTCTCTAAAATAGAGGCAGGCCAATTGCAAATTGAAGAAAACCCATTCGACATTTTAGAATCGCTTGAAAACCTTCAAAGTCAGTACGCGATTATGTGCCAAGAAAAAGGGTTAGCGCTACATTTTCACTTTGATTTACAAGGCTTTCACGTTGTACAAGGCGATGATGTACGCTTTAGACAAATACTCTCGAACTTGTTAGGTAATGCCGTGAAGTTCACCGACAGTGGATGCATTGAAGTCACCACCAGCATTCAGCAAAACGCAGATAACAGCCTTAAGCTTTTATGTAGCGTAAAAGACACCGGCATTGGTATCGCACAAGATAAGCAAAGTACAATCTTTGATGTCTTTACCCAAGAAGACCTTTCTACAACTCGCAAATTCGGCGGAACAGGCCTTGGACTTTCTATTAGCAAACAATTATGCGAACTCATGGGCGGCGATATAAAACTTGAGAGCGTTAAAGGTCACGGAAGCACGTTCTCTTTCACTATTATGCTTGAACAAGCCGACGAAGCCCTGCTTAAGCCAGTTCACCACTCCTCAGGAGTGAAACGGGAAAAAGGGAAAAAACGCAAAGTATTAATTGTCGAAGACAACGACATTAATCAGGTTATTGTTAAACAGCACCTAAATAACCACACTACATTGAGTGCCAAATCAGGCCTAGAGGCACTTGAAGCGTTGAACAAAATGAAAGTGACCTTTGATGTTGTCTTGATGGACTGTCAAATGCCAGAAATGGACGGCTTTGAAGCAACTAAACGCATAAGAAATGGTGAGGCCGGAGAACGCTATTTAAACGTGCCGATCATCGCACTAACCGCCAATGCCATGAAAGGTGACAAAGAGCGCTGCGTTAACGCCGGAATGGACGATTACCTAAGTAAACCTTTTGATGCTATTGACCTCATCGACAAAGTTGAGCATTGGGCAAGTATTGAAAGAAATAGTGAAGAAAGCGCCGTTCATTAATCTATTGAAGTGGAACATCTTGAGTGAACGCCTTAGCGAGACTAGCCCAACACATCAAAAAAGTTGTTTCGTTTATCTTATTGATTAACGTTTCGCTTTTTGGCGGTGGCGCGACTGCCGATGAAGTACTGCGATATAATCTTGGAACGTCAGGCAGCTCTATCCCGTACGAAAATGCTGTCGACGAAGATAGGGCCGGTATTCTAGTTGAAATCCTTCCCCTTATTATGAATAGAGCAGGTATTAAGACAGAAAAAGTCATGCTCTCTACCAAACGTGCCATGCTTGCATTTAAAACAGGCGCTCTTGATTTCGACTTTTTCAGTCCAAGCTGGCTGTCTAAAGATGAGCCCGCGGGCGACTTCACTTTCTCAGATCCCATTATAGACATCACAGAATACTTTATTACTCTGCCTGAAAACCATAGCCGATACCAAACCCTCGCCTCTATCTACGGTGAAACCGTAGGGATGATCTCCGGCTATGTGTATTTTGATTCTGATAAGTTCGTCAGAATGGACTTTCAAGCCGAGAGTAACCTTATCTTAGCCCTTGGCATGAAACGGATAGATGTCATCATAATGGAGGAAGCAGCAGCGCGTTACTGGTCTTCAATGCACAACGTAAAAATAGCGCTGGGCCCCATCCATACCGCAGGCCAAATGGCGTTGCGTGTTCACAATCGACATAAAGATAAGCTCCCCGCCATTAACCGCGCCATTGCTGAATTAAAACAAACGGGTCAAATTGATAGAATACTTAACAAGTATTCTGACTTTTCATTATAAGCCACACGCGGTTTCAACATTACGCCGTTGCTTTTTTGCCATAGCGCTTTAAAGCAAATGGAAATTTTATCGATTGGATTAAAAGGCAAAGACACACCAGCGTCATGCCAACCCACCCCACCGGCTTGAATACTTCACCAATCAGAAAAATAGCGAAAAGTGTCGCAACCAGTGGCTCAATTAACGTAATAAGCGTAGCTTTACTCGCTTCGGTAGTGCGAAGACCATAGCCAAATAGCAAATAACCAAGAAACATCGGCACAACAGCCATATAGAGTGAAACGCTAATGTGGATAGTGTTAGCAAACAAGTTTTGACCGGTAAACCAGAGGGAAGGCAACAGAGCAACGGCAGCGCAACCGAAAAGTCCGGCCATGGCAGATTTTGAATTTGCGCCAGCGTCAATGTGTTGCTTCGCAGCCCATGAGTATCCAGCGTAAGTTAAACCGGCAATTAAACCCAATATAACGCCGAACACCTGATCATCTTTAGATGCTGACAACGCCATTGCGTCGTGTGCCTTACCCATGGCTAACATGCCAATCCCAAACGCACCAAACACAAAACTAATAAACCATTTTAAAGACACGGGCTTTTTACTTAAAAAATACTCTAAAAGCGCAGCGAATAGTGGTGCACTGGCGATAGAAACCACGGTGCCTATAGCAACGCCTGACAAACGCATTGAGCTGTAAAAGGCCAGCGGATAAATTGCAACACATGCACTGCCAAACAGAAAGGTCAGTGGTGTAGAAAAAAGAATAGGTGCATCCTTTACCAGTGATTTTCGGGCACTAACACAAAGCAATACACCACCTATACCCATTGCAAAGGCACCGATTGCCAGAGGACTGATTTCTGGAGCGAACTGAGCGGCAGTGCCTGTTGTCCCCCACAGAAAGCTTGCGATAACAATTGCTAAGACCCCTTTTACTACATCGCTTGTATTCACTGCCTTCTCCACTCTATTACTCACCTTCTTAGCTTTAACTGTTGAACAATGCTTTCATGTTGTACTTTCTAATTAACCCATCAGCTTTTACTGTGACGCTGATATAAACCGCTCGCTGCCGCTTGCTTTTATCACTCAGTCATTTTTGCTCTTAGGGTCAACACCTCTCTCATAAAGATGATACTTAGATTATTGCTTTTGTAATTAGCCAGATAGACGCTTCTTTTGACCTTTTAGACGCACATTCCCCACACATTTACAATTAACACTAAATTAACAAGAAAAACGTAGCGCATTAGATACAACAAAAAATGAAATATTTGTTTCGCAAGTTATGGAAATAACCCAACTTTTTTGCCACATTACGCCCTTGCCTGATAACAAAATAGAAACAACCAACCTGGATGGACTTATGTTTAAAATAGAAAAATCGTCGTTTAGACGAAGCACACTTAGCGTTGCGGTAATGGGGCTGCTTAGCTCCGGTGCAATGGCGCAGGACACACAACAAAAGGATGACGATGACTTTGAGCAGATCATAGTAACTGCAACAAAGCGTGCAGAATCCATTGAAGACATTCCTTTTTCAATCAACGCACAAACGCAGCGAGACTTTGAACGCAGCGGTGCAGGAAACTTAGAAGACGTCGCTAGAAACGTGGCGAGCGTATCAATTCAAAACTTAGGACCAGGCCAAAGCCAAGTATCTATGCGTGGCGTTTCAGCGGGTCAGATTGTACGAGACCAACCAGGCGTCAAGGAGCAGGTCGGCGTATACCTCGATGAAAGCGTGATCTCGCTGTCTTTATTTACTCCAGATCTCGACCTTTTCGACCTTAACCGCATTGAAACCCTGCGCGGTCCGCAAGGTACGCTTTTTGGATCTGGCTCTATCGGCGGAACCCTTCGCTACATCACCAATCAGCCCGAGTTAGATACCTTTGAAGGTAAGTTTGAAGCTAATCTTAATAGTGTGACAGACGGTGGCGTGGGCGGTCACGTTAAGGGCATGGTAAACGTACCTATTTCCGACACCATTGCCATGCGCGCGGTGGTATACCGCACTGATTACGCAGGCTTTATAGATGCGTTAGGTGAAAACGGCGCGTTTAGCGAAGACGTTAACGACGGCGATAGAACTGGCGGACGCGTAGCGTTCATCATCGCCCCAAACGATAAGCTCACCATTACACCACGACTTATCTTCCAAGAATTAGAAATGAACGGGTTTAACAGACAGGAAGTGTATAACGTGTTTGCTAACCCTTACACAACGACCCGCCCAGCTATTCAATTGGGTGAACGAGAACAGTACCTTTTGCTTGAAGAAGGCTTCTCTGACGATACCTTGATTGCTGACGTAACTGCTGAATATCAAGCTGACGTTGCTGACTTTACCTTTGTTTATAGCTATACCGACCGCGATATTCTTGTAAGTCGTGATGCCAGCGCGCTTTCGGGCTCTGTAAGTATCGATTTAGGGTTTCCGGATGAAGCCGTACTATTACCGTCGAATCTTTTGGACCGAACAGAAGTAGAGCAAGATACCTTTGAACTTCGTGCCGCATCCAATGGCGATGGCGCGCTAGATTGGCTAGTTGGCGCTTTCTACTCTTCTACAGAGCGTGTTTACGACCAATCACTCCCTACCCCTGGGTACGACGCATTTACCGACGCCACCTTAGGTGAAGGCACGTCAGCAGCGGTTGCCAATGGTTTTGAAGCTGATTCTCCCTACAACGCCTATTTACCGTACGACTTGAAGCAGCTTGCTGTGTTTGGTGAAGTGAACTATCAAGTGAACGATGACTTTAAAATGACTGTCGGCTCGCGTTTTTACGATTACGAAGAAGAGCGTCAGTTTATCTCTGGAGGCTTGTTTGCCAATGGCGACAACCAGACCGATTCCACAGAATCAGACGGTTTTACTTCACGTGTAATTGGCCAGTATAGCGTAAACGAAAACGTGAATTTAAATGCTCAGGTGTCTCAAGGATTCAGACTTGGCGGCGTTAACGACCCGCTAAATAGAAGCCTGTGTACCGACCAAGATGAAGCCATCTTTGGTTCGTTCCAAGACTATGACGATGAAAAGCTCACCAACTATGAGATCGGTATGAAATCATCAGGTCGAGGATGGTCAGCTAACATCTCGGCTTTCTATAACGATATTGAAGATCTTCAGGTTACATTGGATGCTGGTTCTTGCTCGTCACGTGTATCATTTAACGTGCCTGACGCCCACACCCAAGGTATTGAATTTGAGCTTACGCGTCAGTTTACTGACCAGCTCTTTTTCTCATTAACGGGTAGCATCATTGAAGCCGAGTTCGATTCAACCGTTGTTGATGGTGATGGTGCGGTACTAGGTGGCGTAGAAGACGGTAACCGCTTAGCTTCAGTACCTGAAGAGAGCTTTGCCATCGCATTTACCTACGATTTAGCGCAGCCTTTATTCTCTTCAAACAGCACCTATTTCCAAGGCTCTTACCAGTATGTGGGTGATCGTATAACCCAGCCTAGTGACCAAGTTGCGGGCGCAGGTATATTCACTTCAGGCCTTGCCTTTGGCGGTGCCACTGGCGCAGAAACAACGGAATTAGACTTGTTGTTAGACGACTACGGCACGCTTAATATGAGCTTCGGTCTTACCTACGATGACTATGAAATATTACTGTATGCAAACAACCTGTTCGACGAAAACGCGCAGCTATCCTTTGATAGAGAACGTGGTGGACGAGCTCGGCTTGGATTTACGGTGAACCAGCCTCGTACAGTAGGCGCAACTTTCCGTTACTTCTTCCAGTAACGAGCGATAAATGTCTCTGCCTGAGGAAATATCCCTTCAGGTAGAGGCTTCACTTTCTTTTGGGAAAAGAGTGGAGTTGGCCGTAAGCCGGGTTCTGTCGTGGGCAACCATTCCTCTAGATCAGCAATCGCTCACTGATTCAAGCAACCTACCCGATCCCCATGCGGGCCACACGTTGAGGGATCCTATTTGGTCTTGCTCCGGGTGGAGTTTACCTTGCCACACTCTGTTACCAGAGGTGCGGTGCGCTCTTACCGCACCCTTTCACCCTTACCGGCATGTAAACATGCTTAGGCGGTCTTCTCTCTGCTGCACTTGTCGTCGGCTCACGCCGCCCAGACGTTATCTGGCACCCTGCCCTTTGGAGCCCGGACTTTCCTCCCCTTTCTTACGAAAGCGGCGATTGCCTGGCCAACTCCGCGGCGCATTCTACATGAAGTACCTTACAATAGCACCCTATTCCTGCTCGCTGTAAAAGCAGTGCTCAACGGCGTTTTTATCAAGCAGTTTGGTGATAATGAAAATTTGATCGCCCATTTCTATTTTGGTACTTCCTTTGGGTATAAGGGTTTCTTCTCCGCGGGCAATCATCGCCACTACCGTATTATCGGGAAGGGCTAATTCGCTAATGGTTTTATGTAGTGCCGGTGATAACTTCGATACCTCTATTTCTATAAGCTCGCGCTTGCTCTTAGCGACTTTTACAATCTCCAGCGTGCTCGATTCCTTTACTTCATCGTCCAACACTAAGCCTAACTTACGCGCCGCATAAGGTAAGGTGGAACCTTGCAACAAGGCAGAAATAAGCACGATAAAGAACACGACATTAAAAATGAGCTCGGCGTATGGCATGCCGAATATTAGCGGAAATATAGCGAGTATAATTGGCACCGAACCGCGTAAACCCACCCATGATATAAGCAGCGATGCTTTGAACGAGAATTTTGAAAGCAATAAAATCGGCATAACCACCAGCGGACGTGCAATAAAAATAAGCACAAACGCAATTAAAAGGCCTTCTTTCCAATTAACAAACAGCTCGGTGGGCGTTACCAACAAACCTAAGATAACGAACATGGCAATTTGCCCAAGCCAGGCCAGCCCATCCAGAAACACAAACGTATTACGCTGATAAGCAAAGCGGCTGTTACCCACGACAACACCCGTAATAAAGGTAGCGAGAAAGCCGCTGCCATTTAAGTTCGCAGCAAGGCCAAAAGACAATACACCAAACAACATCACAAATACCGGGTACAAACCGATGGCCATTAAGGTGACGCGTCTGAAAAGCCATACTGCAATACCGCCGATAGCAAGGCCCACTATCGCTCCCACTCCCATTTGACTGGCAAACAGCGAAAGTAAGTCAACTGGCTTAGTGGTGCTGTCTTGAATAAGCGTAATAAGGCCGATTGTGAGGAATATGGCCATTGGATCATTCGACGCACTTTCCAGCTCTAGTGTGGATTTTATTTTTGAAGGAATGCGTATACCAGCGTTGCGCAGAACAGAAAACACTGCTGCGGCGTCTGTCGACCCTACAATAGCACCAAGCAATAAGCCCTTATAAAGCGGTAAATCGAGAATAACCATAGCGGCGATACCGGTGACCACTGCCGTACCAATTACGCCAAAAGTGGCGAGCAACGCGGCGGGTTTCCACGCCTGCGCTATGGACTTTTTTGACGTTTGTAGACCGCCATCAAATAGGATGAGAATAAGCGCAAATGTACCAATGGCATGCGCAGCATCAGCATTATCAAAGAAGATTCGGCCGATACCATCTTCTCCAGCCAACATACCTACACCAAGGAATAAAACTAAAACAGGTACGCCAAAGCGCGGGGACAATTTACTGGCCAGTACGCCCAAAATGGCAAGCACTGCACTGAGTAAAATAATGTGATCAACTGCAAACATTATACGTTCCTTATTGCCCTTGATACTCTCACGCAAATTATTCGGGTATGCGTGAGAGCATCAAGGGTTCCTGTTAATACTGCTACCTTACCGCGTTTTTGCACCAATGTATTGAGGTACAAAAGCACGCTGAGGTATTGGGGTTAAGGAACTTGTGCCGCCTAAGGGATGTGCGACAACGAAGCCTTAATCTCTTCTGCAGTAGGCTTTAACTGCGCTTTACCTTGTTTCTCTCTTCTACTGCCCAACAAATACAACAGCGTAGAGGTGATAAACAAGGTCGATGACGTGCCAATCACGACAGCAAAAACCATAGGGACTGCAAAACTTTCTACGGCATCACCGCCAAAAATAGCCATCGGTAACAATGCCAACAGCGTGGTGACGGAAGTGAATACCGTGCGGCTTAACGTGCTGTTCACGGCCTCATTAATGGTATCTGCCAATGGCTTGTTTGGGTCTAAACGCAATAATTCACGGATGCGATCAAGCACCACAACCTTATCGTTTATAGAGTAACCAATGAGCGCCAATAGTGCTGCGACAGCCGTTAAGTTAAATTCGATACCCGTAAGCGCGAAAAAGCCTATGGTTTTGGTTAAATCGAGTATCACGGTTAGCAGCGCTGCGCTCGCAAAATGCGCTTCAAAGCGTGCCCACAGATACACCAACATGCCGCCACCTGCGATAAGCAATGCTAGAATGGATAGCTCGGCAAAGCCTCCGCTGACTTTGGGTCCAACCATATCAATTTTATCAAAACTTACCTCACTGTCGGCCTGCGAAATCGCACGCTTTAGTGCGTCAGTCTGCTTTGCGTTGCTATTTTCAAGCTCGCCACTGCTATCTAGAACAGGGGCTCGCAATAAATAGTGATGTTCACTGCCATATTCTTGAATTGCTACCTGATCAAAGCCATTGCTTTCAATCACATTCCTTAGCTCATCGGTAGTAAGGGTTGGTGCGGTCAACTCAATCATGGTGCCACCGGTAAAGTCGACGCCATAATGTAAGCCAGGCTTAGCAAACAAGCCGATTGAAAGCACTGTTAGCACTACCGAAACAGCGAGTGCAATTTTACGCTTTGCCAGAAAATTAATACCGCTTAGCTTATCGCTTAACCGCAAAAGCGGTGATGAAAAGCGCAAAGGAACGCGCTGCTGCGCGCGATCTTGCGTATTCTTGTGCTTCGACTTAACCACTCTTAGCATTAACATTTTAGTTAGGGCTACAGCAGTAAATACCGAAGACACCAGACCAAGGGCAATTGTAATTGCAAACCCTTTAATAGGGCCGCTACCAAACATAAACAACAAGCTTACCGCTATTAGTGTGGTGAAGTTTGAATCCACAATAGTCGCGAACGCTTTATCAAAACCCACTTCTATTGCACTGGCTGCAGGACGACCTTTTTTACTTTCTTCACGAATACGTTCATTAATCAAAATGTTCGCATCGACTGCCATGCCCATGGTTAGGATCAAACCTGCTATGCCCGGTAACGTCAGGGTTGCGCCAAACAGGGTTAATGCGCCAAACACCAACGCCATATTGATACAAAGAGCAAAACTTGCGATAGCGCCCCACCTGCCGTAAATCGCTACCATGAATGCCAATACCAGTAACGCACCTGCCACACCGCTTTCCACTCCGGTTTGAATTGCATCGCTGCCTAAATCAGGCCCCACCGTGCGTTCTTCTATAATGGTAAGTGGCACAGGTAGCGCACCTGTGCGAAGCATTAGTGCAGTGTTGCCCGCCTCGGGCAATGTAAAGTTACCGGTTATTTCACCACGACCACCCGGAATCACGCTATTTATGACGGGGGCTGTAACCACTTTGTCGTCAAGGACGATAGCAAGCACACGGCCGATGTTGTCACGTGTCATAGTGGCAAACTGCTTGGCACCTGCGCTGTCTAATCGGAACGTCACTACTGGCTGGCCATTTTCACTACTTAAGACACCTGCCGCATCAGTAATATGCTCACCTTCTAGCGCCACTTTTTGCTCTAAGCGATAGGTATTACCCGCCGCATCTTGCTTATTCATTACCTGCTCAGACTGGCTGTTCGCGGCCCAGTGAAAAGTCATTTGTGCGGTAGTGCCCAATAATTTTTTAACTTGAGTGGGGTCAGACATACCCGGCATCTGAACTAAAATGGCGTCTTTACCTTGTAGCGTAACACTAGGCTCAGTAAGCCCCGTTTCGTTCAAACGCTTTCGAACTACTTCAACACTTCGGCTTAACGTGTCTTTAACCAGTTGTTCGGTGTATAGCTCGTTAAGCGTAAGGGTAACGGTGCTTTGCTTTATCTCTACATCAAGTGCACTTGAACCATTTGGCTGAGCGGAAATTTGATATGCGGTGTCTTTTACCTTTCTCGCATCATCTGCACTACGCAATGTAAAGACGACACTTCCAGAACGACTATCTTTATGAGTGAGTGAATGAGACGTTTTTGTATAGCGCACGTTTTGACTGCGCAATTCGCTAAGTAAGTCGCTCGAAAAGCTGTTGAGTTGCTTTTCAAACAAGGCGTTGGTGTCTGCGGCTAATAGCAGATGCGAACCACCTTGCAAATCTAAGCCTAAAGATAGTGTGGAAGTGGTGTACCACGTAGGTAACTGCTGTTTAATTGATTGTGGCAATATGTTGGGCGCAGCGCTCAGTAAACCGAGCATAACGATGAGCACATACACAAAGCCACGAAATGAAAATCGTGCCATTTTAAAATCCTGAATAATTTAATTTTTTGAAGCGCCTTAATTTGCAGCTAAGCGAACGTGCTAGCGCATTAAGGCAAAAAGAGAATTAGCTCAGGGATAAAGGTGGGCCGCGAGAAGGTTGGCGGTAGTGTTTGCGAGCACGGGGTACAACATTTGCCATACCCAAACACGACACAATAGCCAGAGCAATAAACCCCAAGGTCAATTCAACAATTGCCTCAGGTCCATCGCCTTGATCGTCACTGTTTTCTAGCTTAGTGCCGGTAAACCGTAACGAATAGCTTTTGCCCGCGTAGTTAAATTGGGCAAGTGGTGACTGCTGACTTACTTCAACTTCATTATTAATTTGACCACTTTGGAAGCTTGCACTAAGGATGAGGCACGAGAGTACCCATGCCATGAAAAGCGGCATGTAGGATGAAAACCCGTGGCGAAAGTTTAGTGCTCTCAAAGTAGTGAATTGTCTATCTGTGAAGGAAAAGTCGCGCTTAAAACACGCGCTGTTTTATAGCGCATATATTGGGGTGAGTATACATTATTCAATATCGTGAGTAACGAGATTACCGTTGAAGCACATAATTTTTGGGTTTTACATTTCTGCCCATCGCTTCTTCTTGTAAGTTTACTCACTTGGATATAAGGTGATTTTTTGTGCTGTTTGTATATCAATTGGCAATGGAGCCATAGCATGACAATCACTGTAGGGATCACACATCATACTGAATACCACTACGATAGAAGTATCAGTATGTCACCGCATACTTTCCGCCTTCGCCCTGCTCCGCATAGTCGAACACCAATAAAAAGTTACTCTTTAAAAGTCTATCCTGAGAATCATTTTATCAATTGGCAGCAAGACCCGTTTGGTAACTACCTTGCACGCGTAGTATTTCCTGAGAAGACTAAAAAGTTCTGGTTCACCGTAGACCTTGTTGCCGAACTGACGGTTATTAACCCCTTTGACTTCTTTTTAGAGTCTTACGCTGAAACCTTTCCGTTTTCGTACGAAAAACGGCTGGCGAGAGACTTAACACCCTACCTTGAGACAGAAGATGCATCGTCTTTGTTTCAGCAGTTAATTGACAATCAGCAGCCTAAAGAGCCTGTTGCTACCGTAGATTTCTTAGTGGGTGTAAACCGCGCCGTATACGACCTGATTGAATACGGTGTGCGCATGGAGCCCGGAGTCCAGAGTATCGACGAAACTCTGCAGAAAAAAGGCGGCTCGTGTCGTGACTCGGCTTGGCTATTGGTTCAGCTATTTCGGCATTTAGGGCTGGCATCGCGCTTTGTTTCCGGCTACCTGGTTCAATTGGCAAGTGATGAAAAGTCTCTTGATGGCCCCAGTGGCCCGGAAAAAGACTTTACCGACCTGCACGCATGGTGTGAGGTATATGTTCCCGGAGCGGGATGGATTGGCCTTGACCCTACGTCTGGGCTTTTCGCAGGTGAAGGGCACATTCCATTGGCGTGTACCCCCGAACCACTGTCGGCAGCGCCGGTTACCGGTGCCATCGATCAATGTGAATCAACGTTTAGCTTCTACAACAACGTACAACGTTTACACGAACCGCCCCGTGTAACCAAGCCTTACAGCGATGCCCAGTGGGCCGCTATCGATAGGCTTGGAGGCCAAATAGACAAAGACTTAGTTAATGCAGGGATAACCCTCACCATGGGCGGCGAACCCACGTTTATTTCCATTGATGATATGGAAAGCGAACAGTGGAATACCGCCGCCGACGGCAAGGAGAAACGCATTTTAGCGCACACGCTTTTCATGAAAATGGTGGAAAGCTTTAGTAATAGTGGCTTTCGCCATTATGGACAGGGTAAGTGGTATCCCGGAGAGCCATTACCTCGCTGGCAATATGCCTGTTACTGGCGTAAAGACGGAACGCCTATCTGGCATAATCAAGCACTACTTGCTGACAACAACGCCACCTATTCTTTCTCACAAAACGAAGCGCAAACATTTGCTACTCAACTAGCCACGGCGTTGGGTTTAAGTGAAAAGGTTGTTGTCACCGCTTATGAAGACGTGCTGTATCATTTATGGCAAGAGGGTAACCTGCCGCAAGACCCGTCACCCGACGCCCCAGAACTGCTTCACGCAATGACCCGCAAAGGCTTTTTAGCCAAGTTGGAACAGGGTTTAGATAACCCCGTAGGCTTTATTATTCCCCTCGCCTACGACACGGTTTTTGACGGATGGCAAAGTAGCGTATGGTCGTTTAAACGAGGACACTGCTTCTTGTTACCGGGCGACTCTCCATTAGGTTATCGGCTGCCGTTGAGTAGCTTAGGTAGTCCAGATGCGCTAGCAGAACGGGATCCTGCTGACATGACCGGCACGCTCTCATCCCCAACGTCTCACAAAGGGTATATTAGTGAAAAGTCAGTATTAACCGCCCTTTGTTTAGAAGTGCGCGACGGAAAGTTATGCGTATTTATGCCGCCTGTAAGCCACTTTGAACATTATGCGCTGCTGCTGAACGCTATTGAGTCCATCGCTGATAAACTTGATATTCCCGTGATATTAGAAGGCTATACTCCGCCCTACGACAGTCGCGTTGAAAAGTTTGCGGTTACCCCCGACCCCGGTGTTATCGAGGTCAATGTTCACCCTGCATCCGATTGGCATACTCTGGTAAAAAATACCCATGCCCTTTATGCCATGGCCAAGTCATGTCGACTCGGTACAGAAAAATTCATGCTTGATGGACGGCACGCGGGCACAGGAGGTGGAAATCACGTGACAATGGGTGGGCCGACACCGTTAGAGAGCCCGTTTTTAAAGCGTCCAGACATTCTGCGAAGCTTTATTACCTATTGGCAGCATCACCCTGGGCTTTCCTATTTGTTTTCGAGCCTGTTCATCGGCCCGACTAGCCAAGCGCCTCGTGTCGATGAAGCGCGGGATGAAAGGCTGTACGAACTGGAAATTGCATTCTCTCAAATTCCCGATAGCGAAGTTCCCTCACCTTGGTTGGTTGACCGCCTCCTTCGGCACTTGCTGACTGACCTGACAGGGAATACCCATCGTGCAGAGTTTTGTATCGATAAACTATTCAACCCCGACTCGCCCACGGGGCGATTGGGCATTGTAGAGTTTCGCGGTTTTGAAATGCCTCCTCACGCCAGAATGAGTTTGATGCAAATGCTTCTTCTGCGCACGCTGCTAGCGTGGTTTTGGAAACAACCATACAAGAAGAAACTGGTGCGGTGGGGCACAGAGCTTCACGATCGTTTTATGCTGCCCCATTACGTTCGGCAAGACATCGCTGAAGTATGTAGCGACCTAAACGCAGCAGGCTTTCCCATTAAGCTTGAATGGTTCGATCCGTTTTTTGAGTTTCGATTCCCTCGCTGCGGTAGCCGTGAAGTCGGTCAAATTAAGCTAGATCTCTTTAGCGCTATTGAGCCATGGCATGTATTGGGTGAAGAAGCGACAGGCAGCGGAACTGCGCGTTATGTTGACAGCTCACTTGAACGCGTCCAGCTCACTGTTTCAAACATGCATACAGACCGTTACATAGTGTCGTGTAACGGCCGCAGATTACCGTTAAAACCCACCAATATTCGCGGAGAACATGTAGCCGGAATTCGCTTTAGAGCGTGGCACCCTGCATCGGCGCTTCACCCGACCATTGGCGTGCACGCGCCGTTGGTCTTTGATGTTTACGACAGCTGGGCGGGCCGCTCTTTAGGCGGATTTACCTATCATGTTAGTCACCCGGGCGGGCGCAATTTCTCTACTATGCCGGTCAACGCTTTTGAGGCTGAAGGAAGGCGTATTGCCAGATTCTGGGATCACGGTCATACCCCGTCGGTGGCATCGCCTTCCATGCCTGAGTGGTCGCCTCACTTTGCTACACAGTATGTGGTTGACCATGAAGGTCGCGGTGATTTTGATTTACCTTTGGAAGAAGCCGAGAATGAAGAATATCCAAATACGCTGGATTTGCGCCGGCCTCCTACACTATAGTTTAAGTGACAATCGATTTTATGAGTGAAGATTTCACCATGCCAGAATGGCTTAGCAGCTATATCAATTCGAGCACTGCTGCGGATGAGAGCAAACGTCTGCTCAATACGTTATTTTCTCGTTTGTCAGGCCTTAACAGTGACGAGCTGTCCTTTAGAGCAAATGAAATTCGCCGACTAATGCGAAACAGTGGTTTTGCGGATATCGATGAACACCAGAATTGGCAGCTAGATCCCTTGCCTATGCTCATTTCAAGCCAAGACTGGGAAATGCTCAGCCGCGGCATTGAACAGCGAGTCTTACTGCTCAATAAAGTGCTATTAGACCTTAACTCAGACAGGCAAACGCTAACCAACGGCGTTTTCTCTACAGACCACTTGATGCGTCATCCTTACTATCTTGCCGAGAGCCACACGCTTTCCTCGTTAAACAACGGTGTATTTCTAAGCGCGTTTGACATAGCCCAAGATGTAAACGGCGAGTATTTCATGCTGAACGATCACTGCCAGTTCCCTCGCGGTCTTGGACTGCTGCTGGAAAACAGGATTGTGGCAAGAAGGGTAATGAGTGAGGAGTTTGCTGAATGTGGTGTGCAGCGAATAGCAGGCTTTTTTGAGCAACTTCAACATGCTATTGACCAAGAAACCGCTGCGATTAATGACCCGCGCATTGTTATTTTGTGCAGAGGTCCAGACGATCAGTATTATTCTGAGCAAGCCTATCTTGCCACTTACATGGGGTACACCCTGGTAAGAAGCGCTGATTTAACGGTGAGGAAAGGACAAGTCTGGCTTAAAGCTTTAGACGGATTACGAAAAGTTGATGTCATTTTGCGCTGGATTGAGGACAGATTCTTAGATTCACTGGAGCAAGTTGACTACTCAGCGTTCGGGATTCCCGGGCTTATTCATGCAGTCCGAACTCAGAACGTGGTATTGCTCACCCCCTTGGGCAATGGCGCTATTCAAATTCCTGCCATCAAAAACAATTTGCATAGGGCCGCTGAGTTTTTTAATGGTGAATCTTTACTGCTTCGCCAACAAGAAACCTTTCCCGCAGAAAACCTTACGCAAAGCGATTGGTCGGGATATGAGTTATTAAGTTATGTTGACCCTGAATTAAAATACGACGGTGAAAAAGACGCTGACGCTATTGCAAATACACTACAAACGGTAGCGTTAACCGACCTATTCTGGCGAAAAAAAGTGAATCTTTCGCATACGCCATTTTGGCACGATAAAGGGCTGGTAAGTAAGCCCGTCATTATGCGTTGCTATGCGTTGTACTCACAAGGGCAAGTTTTTATTCTCCCCTCAGCCATGTGTTTTACGCCTAAGGCAGCGCGCACCGATGGCAAAACAGAAATAAAGGACACGTGGGTTGAAACCATAGGTCCGCCACAAGAGCGTGCGCCTTCTATTCCCAAATCACTGCAATCAGATGCAGACTTAGCGCTAGTCGAGGGGCTATTGCCTAGCAGAACGGCGGAAAACCTATTTTGGTTGGGCTGTGCGGTAGAGCGAAGTGAAAACGTGATTCGGTTGGTCAGGGTATTTATAGACAAATTCACTGAGCTTGCCATTTACCCCGATGAGGCGCACAGAAATGCCCTGTTACGATTTAAATCTGGGTTAGAACAGCAGGCATTAATTTACCCTTACCTTACGCCAGACGCAGCGAAAATAACCGTGAACGAAGGAGGATTCAAAGAATTAGTGATATCGCTAATTAACGATAATTCCTTCGCTGGCGGCCTTTACAGTAGCATTAATATGGTGGTGCAAAGCGCGCTGCAAGTGAGAGAACTACTTTCTTATGACAGCTTGCGCATTATCGAAAGCCTAGAAGAGGAACATCACGAATTTAGTACCATTACCGAGCAGACTCCGACGCACAGATTACAAAGTACACTCGATAAATTAATTGGGCTTACCATGGCGTTTAACGGTTCTATTCAAGACAGCCTGTCTAAAAGTAATGGCGCCTTTATGATAGAAATTGGACGACGGTTAGAGCGCAGTAAACAGCTTGTGTCTATGGTGCAAAACCTGCTGCAATTTCCGCTTCCCGAAGCTGAGCAACAAAACGTGCTGGAAATCGTGTTGGTGGCGCAAGTGAGCGCTATTACCCACAGACGCCGATACCGAGCGTTTCAAAGTATTGAAACGGGATTAGAGCTATTGCTTTTAGATGCCGAATACCCGCGCTCATTAGCTCATCAAATCCAAAAAATTACCGAGCTTTGCGAAAGCTTGCCGGTAAGCGCCAAACCCGGCTTTTTAAGTACCACTGAGAAAATTCTGTTGCAGTTAAAAGCAAGCTTCGCGCTGGCTGACAGACAGACCTTAAATATCAACACTAATCAAGCACCTTCGGGCTTGGTGTCTTTACTAAAAAGCGTGACATCACAACTGCAGAAATTTAGCGAAATGATGCAAACTCAATACTTCAGCCACACTAAGCCTGCGTCACAACTGCACTGGTCTGGCATTGGCACCGCGTCTGTACAGATCGTCGAAAAACCAATAGATGAGGAAGCGACAGTTCCATTAGTCAGTGCACCTGATGCCAGTAGTCCGAATGAAAGTGAGGTGAAAAAATGAAGTACACCATTCGTCACGTCACTACCTACAAGTATTCCGACAAGGTGAGCCTGACACAAAACCATGCCCGCCTAATACCGCTAAACACCTTTAATCAAAAGAGGATTAGCGCCAGTGTCACCATTGTGCCTGAACCTGACTATCAGGCAAAGTTTAAAGACTACTTCGACAACACGGTAACGGTGTTTGAAATACCCACTTTGCATGAAGAAATGCAGGTCATCGCAACCAGTGAAGTTGAAATTCAAGGAGCACCATTACAAGGTCTGTTTGCGCACAATACGCAATGGGAAAGCGTGAGAGATCAAATCCGCTACCCAGTAGATCAGAGCATGTTGGCAGCGCAGTTTTTCAGTATTCCTACTCGCTTAACGCAGGCCAATAAAGCGATTTTAGACTATACCTTGATGTCGTTTACGCCTGGCCGCTCTATCGTAGAGTCGTGCGACGACTTAATGAACCGCATTTTTAACGATTTTACCTTTGACCCATCCTTTTCGACGATTAACACCCCAGTAAGCCACGTGTTTGAGCACAAGCGGGGCGTATGTCAGGACTATGCGCACCTAACGCTTACTTGCTTACGCAGTATTGGTTTGGCGGCGCGCTATGTAAGTGGATATATCGAAACGATTCCACCACCGGGTCAGGAAAAGCTTACTGGTGCAGACGCCACCCACGCTTGGGTTGCGCTTTTTGTACCGGGCTCTGGTTGGATTGATTACGACCCGACCAACAATTTGAAACCCTACGACCAGCACGTTACGTTAGCTGTCGGACGAGATTTTGCAGATATCACACCGCTTAAGGGCATTATGTTTGGTGGTGGAAATCAGGTTTTAGACGTTTCAGTGGATATGAATCGCGGACAATAAGGAGCGTAGTTTGAGTAGTCAAAAACAAAGTCAGACGTTATCGAAAGCTGTGAGTCTGGAACACTGCAATTTTTCCGAGTTTTACGATGAACTGATAGATAAAAATGGAAAACCCCGCCCTCACGGTGCGCCGTTAATGGATTATTTGTCGCAATTAAGTGAAGAAGAACTCAAAAACGCGCAAGACGCCGCCGAGTTGGTGGTAAAAGAAATGGGTATTACCTTCACGGTTTATGGTGAAGGAAGTTCAATTGACCGAGCGTGGCCCATCGATATCATTCCTCGTATTATCCCAAATAAAGAATGGCAACGCGTAGAAGAAGGACTTAAACAGCGCGTAAAAGCCCTTAATATGTTCATCGACGATCTGTATCACGATCAGAAGATTATTAAAGATGGCGTTTTTCCTAAAGCGCTTCTCGATAAGTCCGTGAACTTTAGAAAGCAGTGCGTAGGTGTTTCTCCCCCAAACGGTATCTGGGCACATATCTGCGGCTCTGATTTAGTGCGAGATAGCGACGGCACGATTTACGTACTGGAAGACAACCTGCGCGTACCTTCTGGCGTGTCTTACATGTTAGAAAACCGCTCAGTGCTGAAGCGTGTCTTTCCAGACATGTTCGAGAAAATGGATATTCTTCCCGTAAACGACTATCCCTCACAGCTGTTCGACATGTTGTCGAGTCTATCACCGCGTCCTCAGGATAAGCCTGAAGTTGTGGTACTTACACCCGGTATCTACAACTCTGCCTACTTTGAACACTGCTATCTTGCTCAGGAAATGGGGTGTGAGCTAGTAGAAGGTCGAGATCTAACCGTAGAAAAAGACGACTGCGTATATATGAAGACGATTAAAGGCCTACGCAGAGTGGACGTTATCTACCGCCGTATTGACGATATGTTTTTAGACCCAGAAGCGTTTAACCCTGATTCGATGTTGGGCGTTCCCGGGCTAATGCGAGCGTGGAGTAAAGGAAAGGTAACGCTGATCAACGCCCCAGGGGCTGGCGTGGCAGACGATAAGGTGGTGTACACCTATGTACCTGACATGATTCGCTATTATTTGGATGAAGAGATTAAGCTGCCTAACGTAGAGACCTACCGTTGTTACGAGCCCGAAGACTTCAAATATGTTGAAGCCAATATCGACAAGCTTGTAATAAAGCCTGCCAATGAATCGGGAGGCTACGGCTTGCTAATTGGCCCAAAATCAACCAAAAAGCAGCAGCAAGAAACCCTTGCTCAAATAAAGGCTGACCCCAGAAACTGGATAGCACAGCCTACCTTGAATTTGTCTACCGTCCCTACTATTGACGGTTCTACAATTGAAGGGCGACATGTGGATCTTCGCCCTTTCATCCTTTCATCAGGTACTCACACCTATGTCACAACGGGAGGCCTCACTAGGGTTGCCCTTGTTAAAGGTTCCCTCGTGGTCAATTCATCACAAGGCGGTGGTAGTAAAGATACTTGGATTGTGGATTAGGAGGGACTGACATGTTATCACGAGTTGCTGAAACGCTTTATTGGACGGCGCGCTACGTTGAAAGGGCTGAAAATCTCGCCCGCTTGATCAATGTTAACAACCTCCTGCTGATGGACTTACCCAAAGGGTTTTCGCCAGGCTGGGAGCCATTGCTAGACATAACAGGAAATCGCGAACCATTTGAGGCCATTTATAATGAATACAGCGAGAAGAATGTCGTTAAGTTCCTGACGGTAGACACACGCAATCCGTCTTCCATATTGAATTCGCTTCAATACGCAAGAGATAATGCGCGCACAATCAGAGACGTTATTCCAAGAGAAGTGTGGGAAACGCTGAACGCACTTCACTTATCGGTAAAAGAGAACAGTACAAGCTTTCTAAGTAAACGCGGGCGCTTTGCAAGTTTAAAACAGGTAATCAATCAGTGTTTACTAATGTTTGGAACCATGGATGCCAGCATGAGCCACGATGAAGGCTATTTCTTCTGGCGCTTTGGTGCGGCATTGGAGCGGGCTGATATGACATCAAGGATAATTGACGTTCGCTCATCGACCCTTACCGAAGACATGAGTGACCTGCCATTCGAAAACATCTTATGGATGAGCGTACTTAGAAGCCTGAGCGGCTACCAAATGTATCGCCAGAAAATGGGCGTTCGCATACGTCCGGGCGATGTGTTGTTATTTATGCTACATAGCAAGGAGTTTCCGCGAAGTGTGTTGTTCTGCTTGAACAAACTAAAGAGTTTGTTCCTCAACTTGCCCGACAATGAAGCGATGATAGAGCGAATTGACCACAGTATTAGTGATTTAGAAAAGCAGCCTGTTGCGACACTTCGAGGACGAGCGCTGCACAACTATATCGACGAGCTTCAAATTGATTTTGCCGACATTCATCAACAACTCGCAGAGCAATACTTCTTACATTAGTGCGCGTTTTTCCGCGTCTGTCGGTGCGCAAAGTAAAAGAAGTTATAAGTGAACACAGGAAATGGAAGCCAGAACACAAAAGTAAGAAAGTAAAACAAAGCCCGCACTAAGCGGGCTTTGTTATAATCATTGCAAGCTTGTGTTGTCAGGTATTACACAACCGCGATCACATCTTCTTTTGCAAGGCGTGCTTTCGGTAAACCATGGTTCCAATCTTGCTCTGTATCTGGGTAGCCCATGGCAAGTGCCACTTCGCAAACGTGGCCGTCTAGCTCATCTTTAAACTGTTCGCCAAGCAATTCGGCGTCAACACCTTCCATCGGCGTAGACGCTATGCCTAAACGCGCCAGCGTGTGAAGAACATTGCCTAGCGCTAGATAAACTTGCGCTTTGGTCCAAGCCGCGTTGTTACCGTTCTCATCGGTGTTCGCTTCAGCAAATGCGTAAGCGCCCATGAAGTTTTCACGCATATCTTCGGGTAAATGACCAGACGATACTTCTGCATCGACACGCTTTACAAATTTCTCTTTCGTAAATTTAGGATCATAAGCAAACAGAATAGTATGCGATGCTTCTTTAGCGTGATGCTGATTGAACTGATGCTTGTTGGCAAAGCTATCGTGTAAACGCTGCTTGGCTTCATCACTTTCAACAACCACAAATTTCCATGGCTGAGAGTTGATTGAAGACGCTGATAGTCTCAACGCCTCAAGAATTGTCGCAAGATCGTCAGCTGAAATGCGTTTACTCGCATCGTACTGTTTAACCGTGTAACGCTTATTTAAATCTTCAATAATTGGATGAGACACAACTAACTCCTCAATACGTCTGCTATTTGTTGTTCACGCATGAATGCTGCGAACAGAAAATTAAAGTACTCAATGAATATGGCGTGTATGGTATAGATTCGGCTTTTCAATGATAAGCCCTATAAAAAACGAATCAGTTTCAAATATTTTTTGATAATAAAAATTCGATAATAGCTAGTATCGCCAGCAGCGTGCATTTCACAATTCATGGGTTAAGCGCTATGCTGATAAATAGAATTACAAAAAACCATTTAAAAACATTAGGTTTACCTTATGATTAGGCATTTGCTTCTCCCTCTTTTTCTCGCATCGTCTCCCGTACTCGCAGACAGTGGATCTCGCTTAATTGCATCTGGTGGTATTACAGGTTTCGAGGGCACTGCGGGTGGCGGCATTACGCCTTGGGCATTTATTGGCGGATACGCGAGTAAAGAAGAGGTCAGTTATTCGGCAAATATTCAGTACTTAAGCCTAAGCGATTATTCCCTTACAACAGCAGGGGCAAGCGTTAGTTTGTTTGACCGTATAGAGCTTAGCGTGCAGCGACAGCGCCTCGATATTGCTTCAGGGTTAACAAGCAACGTTTTCGCGTTACTCACAGAAGGTGCTATTACAAACGCCAACAGCACCACCATTGAGCAAGATATAATCGGTGCAAAAGTTAAGGTTCTTGGCGATGGCGTCTTTACTCAAAACTCATGGATACCCCAAGTATCCATCGGCGCACAATACAAGAAAAACAGAGACTACGACAGCGCTCTTTCGCTACCCGACGGTACGACCCCCTTGCCCGGCGTAGGCGTACCAATGCTGCTAGGTGCGAAAGACGACAGTGGTACCGACGTTTACCTTTCAGCCACGAAACTGTGGTTAGGCACTCCATCAGGTTATAATTTACTCGCCAATCTTACCGCGCGATATACAAAGGCGAATGTGTTTGGCTTACTTGGATTTGGTTCTGAAAACAACGATAGCGCTAAGCTCGAGTGGGAGGGCTCTTTAGCGGTATTAATTAGCCCTACCACAGCAATTGGCACAGAGTTTAGAACGCAAACCAATCGATTAGGAGGCTTAGCTGAAGAAGACACCGTTGTTGATGCCTTTATTGCCTACTTCCCAAATAAATCTATTTCGATTACCGCTGCCTATGTGGATTTGGGCAATTTACCTTTGCAAGAAAGTTCTTCAGGATTTTATCTAACGGTAAACAGCACTTTTTGATAGGGGAACGAAATGATCAGACACTGCTTCCGGTTAATGGTAATTGCTGCGTTAAGCGTATTGATAACCGCATGCGCCAGCGCTCCTGAACAAAGCCTTTATGAAGAAATTGGCGGCCATAAAACGCTCAATACCATATACGGTGTAGCGATTACACGAATTTACACTGACCCCGTAATTGGTCATTACTTCAAAGGTGTTCCCAAAAAACATTTAAGAGATCAACTTGTATTGCAAACATGCGAGCTTATTGGCGGGCCTTGCGAATATGATGGAAAAACAATGTTGGAGTCTCACACGGGTCTCAATATTAAGGAGCGTGAATTTTACATATTGGTGGAGTATGTCCAAGGCGCGATGCGCGATGTGGGGCTAACCTATCAGCAAGAAAACCGTATTCTCAAGCTGCTAGCGCCAATCAAATACGAAACGGTATACCTGTAGGGAAGCGTGTATTTATTAGCCCAGTGAATCGACTAGAACTCTCTAGACACTTAACTACTTTATAATTATGTAGTACTAAGTAAAAAAGTTGCCATGACTATCACTTTACTGAGTTTTTCTATAAATATTGTATTATATAAAAACTAAGCTTGTAATTATTGAAAGTATCTAGAAAAGTCTCACCCCATGATTAATTAATTTGTAACCTGAAAGATTCCACAGTCTTTCCAACTACTGACATTTCTTGATTGTTTATGACAATTAACTTCTTATTCTTAAATTTACAAATAAAAATTTTTGGTTCATCGGTCATACATCCTGTAACAATTACGAGTCGATAGTTTTTCTTTCTTTCCTTAAAATACTTATATTCGTTCGGAGTCAATGTTATGTCTGGAGATTGTTGGCCTCTACCTTTTACTTCTACACATAATTTACCTTTACCCTTACCTATCTCTAGATCATAACCGCAGTTTTCGCTTTCTACGGATTTGATATACTCATAACCGAACTCCTCATAATGCGTTATCGTTAATGCTACAGCTTTCCGCTCAACTTCAATACGCTGTAAATAAGGTGTATTTTTTCTACCAGACTTTCTGGGAGAGTTTTTTTCTATGGAACCTTTTGAAAAAGAGATATTTTTAACGACGTTAATATATTTCTTTGGAGTAAAACACCATTGCGATTGGGTCGTGGGCGAAAACCTAGTAGTCCGATCAACTTGTTTTAATAATACGACATCTTCAGCTTTCGCTTTAAATCGATAGTACTTTAGTTGATTTTTTTCGTGCGTTACCATATCTACTGGTAGTCGCTGCGATTTTCGATACACTATTGCTTTTTTGTAGTATCCAATTAAACGGTTTTCATTTATTCCTTTAAATTGTTTACCGCCAAAAAAGAATATTGGAATATCAGTAATAAAATCATCCTCATCATTAGCACCTAACCTATTTATGGACAATTCAACTTTGTGACCGGGTAAATTATCTGACGTGGTCAACCAAAATTGACCAACCCAGTTAAGCTACTTTTTTCAATTTCTTCATGTCCGCCTCATATTGATTTGGACTTCTGTAATCTAGATACGAATGCAACCGTTCAGGATTATAAAATGTTGTGATGTATCGCAGCATATCCTGCTGTGCTTCATAACGAGTTTGGTATTGCTTCCAATGCACCAGTTCTTGCTTCAAGCTACCGAAGAAACTCTCAACAACACTATTATCCCAACAATCACCTTTTCGACTCATACTGCCAACAAATTGGTGTCCTTTAAGCAAGCGCCGATAGTCTGCACTCGCATATTGGCTGCCGCGATCTGAATGGACAACCAATCCGGCTTTTGGATTCCGCTGCCATATCGCCATCGTTAGCGCATCACATACTAATTTAGCTTTCATTCTTGAACCCATACTCCAGCCAACGACTTTCCTTGAGTAAAGATCAATAACAACGGCCAAATATAACCAGCCTTCTTGTGTCCAGATATAAGTAATATCCTGCACATAAGCTAGATTGGGTGCATCAACATCAAATTGTCTGTCGAGCACATTGTCAAATATTGGTAACGTGTGGTTGCTGTTTGTCGTGACCTTATATTTTTTCTTGTAGCGAACTTGCACGCCTGCTTCTTTCATCAGTCGGCGTGTAAGACGCCTACCAATAGGATAGCCCAAACAATTCAGTGCTTTTTGCATCCGTCGACTGCCATAACTATGCTCACTGGCTTTGGCAATCTTGTGCATCCATTCTACTATTTCTTTTCGCTTGTCATCATCCGTTGTAGGTTGATGTTGAGTTTTCATATATCTATAAAACCCATTGCGCTTTACGCCTAGTAACCGGCACAACCGATCAACAGGATAGGTATTCTTTCGCTCGGCGATAAACGCGTATTTCACTTCATTTCTTTGGCGAAGAATACAGATGCTTCCTTTAGGATGCGTTTGTCCATTTCAAGCTGTTTCACCTGTGCTTTCAGCTTTCTGATTTCTGCCTGCTCTGGCGTCAGTTTACCGTTTCCTCTGAACGCATGGCCGTCATCATCTTGTTGAAACTCTTTGACCCAGCGGCCAATGATTTGCTGACTCACATCCAACATTTTTGCGACTTCAGAGCGCGTGTGACCTTGGTCTAGCACCAGGCTCACAGCATCCAGTTTAAATTCTTTCGTATACCGCTTTCTTCCGGCCATTTACTTTCTCCAGCTAAAGTTCAATTATATCCTTAACTGGACTGGTCAACTCAATTAAACCACCTCAGCATTTTTCTCTACGAAGTTATAGGTCTTTGTCTGTCTCACTCTTACCTAGGAGTCTCATATTATGGCTGTAAATCAGGTAGATCGAGCATTCCACGCTTGGCCCGTTCTTATAGGTGTAGCGAAGCGGCGAAAGACCATCTCGTAAGACTAAACAAGACAGGCATCTTTGTGTACGGCATATACATATTGTGCCTGTCTTACTTTCTACGTTATTTGTCATGTATCGCTAGCGACATGTCGAT
>NZ_JAFLMX010000122.1:0-4850 GCF_017849675.1 Alteromonas sp. AO-Serp | reverse complement strand
GAGTATCTGAGCGCGCTTTAGGCAATGCGCGAGAAGCGTGGTTTAGCTTGCCTAAATGAGCGCCGAGCAAAACAGCGTAAAGCGTGTATCTTTCTTCTGAGTGACTGAGCGCGCTTTAGGCAATGCGCGAGAAGCGTGGTTTAGCTTGCCTAAATGAGCGCCGAGCAAAGCAGCATAAAGCGTGTTCAGGCGCTCAGAAACAAAAAACGGGGCTTATAGCCCCGTTCATCTACCTACGTAATCTTAGCGAGTACGTGGGCAGATTTCTTCTTCAGAGAAGAAGTAAGCAATTTCACGTGCTGCTGACTCAGGTGCGTCAGAACCGTGAACTGCGTTTTCGTCGATTGACGCAGCGTAGTCTGAACGTAGTGTACCTGCAGCTGCATCAGCTGGGTTAGTTGCGCCCATGATTTCACGGTTAGCTAGAACTGCGTTTTCGCCTTCTAGTACTTGAACCATAACAGGACCAGACGTCATGAAGTCTACAAGTGCGCCGAAGAAAGGACGCTCTTTGTGTTCTGCATAGAAGCCTTCTGCTTGCTCTTTGCTCATGTGGATCATCTTAGATGCCACGATGCGAAGACCTGCAGATTCGAAACGGTTGTAAATTGCACCGATTACGTTTTTAGCTACCGCATCAGGCTTGATAATCGAAAAAGTACGCTCAAGAGCCATGTTCTCTCTCCAAACAAATAGTGTGTGTATCTTTAAAATTTTGGCCGCGAATTATAGGCAATAAATAGCAGCTTGACCAGAGCCTTTATCAAATCAGATATAAAGTACTGTTTTTATGCGCAAATGTAGAGAAAGGTTAGCCTGTTGGCGATGACAATATGATGACAGCGTACAGATTATTTTGCACAGAACTAATTATCGAGGACTCACCTGCCCCACTGCCTTTACTATGGAACCCTAAAACGGCTTAAAGAAACCAACGCTTAAAAAATTAAGCGTTGGCTTTTGCTAATTCTTGGATTTTACCCACAATGGCGCGTAAGCCATTACCGCGAGTTGGCGTGATATGACGCTCTAGGTCTAGTGCTTCAAAATAGCCGTCGATATCAAACGCTAAAATATCTGTTGGCGTTTTGTCATTATAAGCGGCAAGTACTAACGCAAGCAGTCCTTGAACGATAACTGCATCGCTGTCTACGTCAAAGTTGATTTTATTGCCGTCGTAAGACTCCACCAGCCAAACGCTGCTCTGACATCCTTTGACCAAACGCTCAGGTGTTTTGGCATCTTCAGGCAAGCCCGGAATAGATTTCCCTAAATCAATGATGTACTGATAACGCTGTTCCCAATCGTCGAAGAACGCTAAATCATCAATAATTTCGTCACTGCTAGGTAGTTGCATTGCTATTTCCGCTTAATTTGTTTGAAAAATTGTGTGATTAAATTTCACTGCGTGAATGACTAGAAGAACAGACCCGCTTCAAGCTGTGCTTCTTCACTCATCATATCACGGGACCATGCAGGGTCGAATACAAGCTCTACGTTGACGTTTTTAACATGGGGAACCATGGCAACGCGGTATTCAACGTCGCCAACCAATACTGGGCCCATGCCACAGCCTGGTGCGGTCAGGGTCATATCAATATTGACGCTGCTAGTATCTTGATCAATTTCCACTTTGTAGATAAGACCAAGGGATACGAGATTGATAGGGATCTCAGGGTCAAAGATAGTTTCTAACGCGTCCCACACTTGCTGTTCGCTTATGTTTCCGTCTTCTGGCGCGTCAAAGCTCAGAGTCATCGCTTTTCGGCCAATAGCACCTGCATCAGTACCATCGATGCGGTACATGTTGCCACGCCACGTTACCGTATAGTTACCACCGAGCTCTTGGGTGATATTCACAAACTCGCCTTCAGGGATCACGGTAGGATTGCCCGCTGGAACTAAGCGCGCTTTACAGTCGCGCTCGGTGGTCACCATTTTTTGCTTCATAAACTACTTAGTACTCTTTGTTCTACCACTGTTGGCCTTTGACGTGGCGCTTAGCCTACGTTAAAGCTTTCACCGCATCCGCACTCATCAACCACGTTCGGGTTGTTGTATTTAATGACGCCGTTCACACCTTCTGTAACGTAATCAATTTCAGTATTACGCAGTAGGTCGGTGGCATCTGCAGCAACGGCTACGTTAAGTAGTGGCGAAATTTCAACAATTTCGTCATCGGCTTGCGCACTATCTGCGAAATCAAGCACGTAGGCGTAACCTGTACAGCCGCTTACTTTTGTCGATAAACGAATTAACTGACCAGGCTTGTCTTTAAGCTTACTTTCGAAATGCTTAACGGCACTGTCAGTTAGCGAAATGAGCTTTGTACTAGGTACGAAAGTTTCAACACTCATAATGCCTCCTTAGGCCAACATCATTTTTGCTTTTTTAAGCGCAGCAAATAGGCTGTCTACTTCTTCAAGCGTATTGTAAATTGAGAACGACGCACGGGCAGTACCCGGTATACCGAAGCGCTTCATTAGCGGCTGTGCACAGTTGTCACCGGTGCGGATCGCAACGCCTTGTCTATCGAGAATGAAGCCCACGTCCGCCGGGTGCGCACCTTCAAGTAGAAAGCTCAGCACGCCTACCTTATTAGGTGCCGTACCGATTATCCGCATACCGTCAAACGCTTCGGCCTGCTCTGTAGCATAGGCAAGCAGCTTTTGTTCATGTTCATGCAAAGCATTGACATCAAGAGCACTAAACCAATCTACTGCAGCGCCCATACCAATGGCACCTGCGATGTTTGGCGTACCGGCTTCTAATCGATTTGGCAATGCTCCCCATGTGGCTTCATGGTAGGTCACATCTTTGATCATCTCGCCGCCTACCTGCCAAACAGGCCAGGTTTCTAGCACCTCTTTTTTGCCCCACAGACAGCCAATGCCTGTTGGACCGAATAGCTTGTGGCCTGAAAACGCGTAAAAATCACAGCCAATGTCTTGTACGTCAACACCGCCATGAGCAATACCCTGTGCGCCATCAACCAGCACCCATGCGCCTACCGCTTTCGCTTTTTCAGTAAGCAGTTTAATTGGGTTCACCGTACCTAGTGCATTCGATACGTGAGGAAACGCCACTAGCTTTGTGTTTTCAGACAGCAGTCTATCGAAAGCGTCTACGTCTAACTCTCCGCTGTCGAAAATAGGTACAACATTTAGCGTTGCACCAGAACGGCGACACGCTTGTTGCCAAGTAACCAAGTTTGCGTGGTGCTCAAGCTCAGTCACCATCACTTCGTCACCTTCGCTTAGTAGCTGTCCAAGACCATTGGCGACTATATTGATGGCTTCTGTGGTGCCCGACGTCCAAATAACTTCTTCACGCGCTTTCGCGTTAATGAACTTTGCAACGCTGGTACGTGCATTCTCGTAACGGCGCGTGGCTTCATCCGATAAATGGTGCGCACCGCGGTGCACGTTTGCATTCGTCCCCGTGTAAAAATCTACTAAGGCGTCGATAACGGCCTGAGGTTTTTGTGTTGTTGCCGCGTTATCTAGGTAGACCAGCGGCTTGCCGTCTACCGTTTTAGATAAAATAGGAAACTGGGCACGAAGTGCTGCAACGTCTAAGCTCATTTCACCTCCATTTGGGCGAAGCGCTCACTTAAAATTGGTGCTAGCCATTCACGGACTGCCGCATTAGGCACGTCATTTATAAGCTCTTGAATGAAGCCAAAGTTGAGCATTACCAGTGCTTTACTGCGAGAAACGCCGCGGGTAAGCATGTAATACAAGGCTTCTTCTTCAATTTCAGCAACCGTTGCACCGTGGGCACATTTTACGTCATCAGCATAAATTTCAAGCTCAGGCTTGGTGTTGATAACACCACGGCGCGATAGCAACAAGTTGCGGTTGTTAAGTTCAGCCAATGTCTTTTGCGCGTCGCGATGTATATGAATACGACCGTTAAATACTGCACGTGCTTTATCGCCAACAATACCGCGGGCATTTTCTTCTGTTGTGCCATTTGGCATAGCGTGCTCTATGGTTGAGTGAAGGTCGAAAAGCTCGCCTTCTGCCAGAAGATAAATAGCGTTCATTTTCGCATCGGCGAATTCACCAGCGTGATGAATATCTACGTCTAAGCGAGAAAGCTCACTACCGTAACCTACCATAGTGCTGTTAAGCGTAGTGCGGTTATGTAGCTTAAAGTGGCTACCACCTAATTGCTTAGCTTTGCCGGTAAACATAGCAAAACGATAGTGCTCTAGGTGTGCATCATCAGCCAAGTCATATTCAGCAAACGCTGTGGTTAAACTTTCAGTATCGCCAAAACCTTGCTCGATAACAGTAGCACTTGCGCCTTCAGCGACCTTCACCACCACACGCGTATGAGCATCAACATTTTGCGACGCCATGTTCACAATGCGCACTGGCGTGTCGATTTTCGCGCCTGCTTCAACATTAATAAATATACCGTGTTGGCACAGCGCATCGTTAACTAGGCCAAACATATGACGGGTAGGTTTAACCTGACCGTATACACTGCTGATCGCTTGCTGCGTGGCAGTATCATCATTATTAAGTGACGTGATGCTCATGCCAGCTGGCACATTTAGCGTGTTAACCTGCGTGACCAAGACACCGTCTACAAATACTAGGTCGATAGCATTTAGGTTATCGATAGCGGGTACCGGTAAACTGTCTGCCTGAACCGCTTGCTTAGCTTCACGCTTTTCAACGGGTGTTAGCGGCGTAAAACGCCAGCTTTCGTTTCTACGGGCTGGCCAACCATCAGCTTTTAACTTTTCTAAGGCCTGCTGACGCACGGGCGCTAAGTAATCGGAGATTTGCGCCGCATCAATGACCTGTTCTAGCCATTGACTCATGCTTCAGCCTCCT
>NZ_JAFLMX010000230.1:0-2148 GCF_017849675.1 Alteromonas sp. AO-Serp | reverse complement strand
GCTGTCTGCACCGAACAATAGAATATCGCCACTTTGTGCGCCAGTGCGCTCTAGCATGGCGTTAGTGATGTCTTCAGTTAGGAATTTAAGGATTGGCGACTGTAGACCTTCAAGACCAGCACCAGCATCGTTAACTTTAATCCAAGCCAGGCCTTTCGCGCCGTAAATACCTACAAATTTGGTGTATTCGTCAATTTGCTTACGCGAAAGCGACGCCCCACCGGGTACGCGAATTGCCGCAACGCGACCTTTAGGGTCGTTTGCCGGGCCGCTGAATACTTTAAAGTCAACGTTAGCAAGCAAGTCTGCAACGTCTGTTAACTCTAGCGGGTTACGTAGGTCTGGCTTGTCACTACCAAAGCGCGTCATGGCTTCTTTATACGTCATGCGCGGGAAGTCACCAAGGTCAACGTTTAGCATTTTGTTGAACAAGTCGCGGATCATACGCTCGGTAATAGACATTACGCCATCGGCATCTAAGAACGTGGTCTCAATATCGATTTGGGTAAATTCTGGCTGACGGTCGGCACGTAAGTCTTCATCGCGGAAGCACTTAACGATTTGATAGTAACGATCCATGCCCGACATCATCAGAAGCTGTTTGAAAAGCTGTGGCGATTGCGGAAGTGCAAAGAACTCACCTTTGTGTGTGCGGCTTGGCACTAGGTAGTCACGTGCACCTTCTGGCGTTGCCTTAGTAAGAATAGGCGTTTCAATATCAAGGAAACCTTCTTCTTCTAGGAAGCGACGTACAGCACCGGTTACTTTTGCACGGAATTGTAAACGCTGGCTCATTACGGGACGGCGAAGATCTAGATAACGATAGCGAAGGCGCTGTTCTTCGGAGTTTTCTTGGTTCCAGTCCAGTGGAAGCACGTCAGACTTGTTGATCACTTCAAGGCCTGTGCCCAGGATCTCAATCTCACCTGTGCGCATGTCTTTATTTACTTGACCTTCAGGGCGCGCACGCACTTTACCCGTTAGCTTTACACAGAATTCGCTACGCAAGGTGTTAGCTACCGATAGCACGTCTGGTAAATCTGGGTCGAACACCACTTGTACGATACCTTCGCGGTCGCGTAAGTCGATGAAAATTACACCGCCTAAATCGCGACGCTTATTAACCCACCCGCAAAGGGTAACTTCTTGTCCAATGTATGATGAATCGATATTCCCACAGTAATCTGTGCGCATGGTCCTTGACCCCTGATGTTTTTTCTTGCTTCGCATGCAGTGAATTGGCGTTCAAAACCGCTTACTTTTGGGCTTAAGACTTTGCCAAAAATCACGTAAACTTGCTGGCCAATTAGCTGGCCCGCCCACAACATGCATAATGTAATGATTTAAAGGCCGCATAGTATAAACAAATGCTTGATAAAGCCCAATGACAAATATGCACAAATCAGCCATATCACAAGGAAATCTCTATATTGGATTGCCAATGTGGCAACACAGCCATTGGCCAAGCACGTGGTTTGCTAATTATCCCAAGTCTGATAATGGATTGTCGCTGTATGCTAAGGAGTGTAATACGGTTGAAGGGAATACCACATTTTACTCTCTTCCCCACCAAGACGCTGTAGCGAGATGGTGCGATTCAGTACCCTGCCACTTCAGATTTACTTTCAAGTTTCACCAGAACATTACTCATGTACATCAATTACAGCATTGTGATGAAGAGGTTGCCCAACAGCTTGCTTTATTAAGCCCGTTAAAAGAAAAGCTAGGAGTCATGATGCTGCAACTGCCCGCTTCTTTTGGGCCAGAAAAGCTATCCATTTTGGATACCTTTTTAGCGGCGTTACCACAAGAATTAAACATAGCGGTTGAGGTGCGCCACCTGGCATTTTTTGCAAAGGGTGATGAGGAAAAGGCGCTTAATCAACTTTTGATCCGCCACGGTGCGAACAGAATCATTATGGACACCCGAGCGCTTTTCACTGGCTCTTTAGACTCAGGGGGAACAAATAGACGTGCGATGCTAGAGGAAGTGCGAGAGAAAAAGCCCCGTGTACCGGTAAACGTTATCGCTACGGGACGTACTCCCATTGTGCGCTTTGTAGGCAATGATGTTGATGATGACAACCAACGCTGTTTATTGCCTTGGGTGAAAAAAGTGAAGATTTGGCAAAGTGAAGGAAAAGACGT
>NZ_JAFLMX010000255.1:0-8911 GCF_017849675.1 Alteromonas sp. AO-Serp | reverse complement strand
TTATTTACCCGACCAAGATGTTTACGCAGGTGAACCAGGGTTTAATAAATTTGATACTAAGTCGAACCAAGTTACCTTACTTGGCGAGCACTTGATAAACGATACAACGTCACTTTCATTTACTGCCTTATGGCGAGATGGCGAAGCAGACTACCATCAAGCGTGGCCCACTTTTACTGGCGGTACGAGATATCTAAATGCTTATGTTGGCGCTCCGGTTGCACCTACCGACACATTTGTTCCAAGAACGTTTTATCAGGCAGACAATACGTTTAATCAACACGCTTTTGATATTCGTGTAAACAAGGGCTTTGTGACAGGTTCTTTCGAACACGAGTTACTTGCGGGTGTCCAATATCAAAATGTAAAAACTGACGCCAACTCTGCATACTACGCAGGTGGTGGGGTATTACAAGGTGATTTTAGGTACATTCTGGACTTGGCTAACCCTGAGTACACAGGCGCACCAGAGCAAGCCATTTTCGACGCAATCTACAACGATGCGCCTGAACAGACAGTCACGGACACGGGGTTATACCTGTCTGATCAAATTTCCTATGAAAACTGGCGAGTAACGCTAGGCCTACGTCACGACCGCGTTGACAATGATACTGGCGTAACGGAGCAGGATGACACGCAAACATCTTACTCAGCTGGAATCTTGTATCGCTTTGACAACGGTATTTCCCCCTACCTTAGTTACGCTGAGTCATTCGAGACGGTGGTGGGATTAGATAACAATAACAACCAGCTTAAGCCAGAAGAAGGCCGTCAATACGAGGCAGGGATTAAGTATGAACTATCGTCAATTCCTGGTTTTATCACGCTGGCGTATTACGATATTGAAGTTTCAAATCTTCCTAATCCCAACGGATTACCAGACGAAGCGGCACAACAGCAAGGCGTAACGACCATAGAAGGGGTTGAGCTAGAAGGGCGCGTAGACTTTGGCCAAATTACAGCGCAGTTCGCTGCATCGGTCATGGACGCTGAAGATCCTAACGGTTTCTCGTTGTCAGCACAGCCAGATAGCAATGCATCCCTATGGATAAATTATTCTCCACTCGAGCTTGAAGCGCTGACCGTGGGAGCAGGTATTCGCTACGTAGGAGAGTCGGTTTCTGAAAACGGGGTTATTAGATACGACACACCTAGCTACACCCTTGGTGACCTGATGGTGTCGTATGAGCTTTCAGATAATTTGAATTTGCAGCTGAATGTAAGAAATGTGACCGATAAAAAATATCTCACGTCTTGCTTATTCAGAGGTGACTGTTTCCCAGGAGTACGCAGAACAGTGAACGCGTCGCTAACCTATTCGTTTTAAGGATTTATCATGCTTTCAGTTGCAGCGGGTGGTTTAACACTTGCAGCCTTAGGGGTTATTTATAAAAGTTGGCGCGCTCAAGCGTCAACGTATCTTTATTTGGGTCTTGTCGTATGGCTAGTTGCAGCAGTGTGCTGGTCTTATGCTCAGGGGTGGGAGTTTGGCGTGCTATATGCGCTGTGTATTCCTTCCATTTTAGTGTGGCCTTTTATTGCGTTTAACCAAACGCATTTGCCTCAGCCAAAAAATGTACCTCAGCCGAGGAGCTTTGATTTCTCGCGACGTACAGTTCTAGGGAACATCGCAAACTACATCGTGGTGCTGGTTGTTTTATTGGTTGTGAGCGTGTTATTGACGCTAGGACTATGTGCGCTACTTCCATTCTCAATAGCAGGGAAGTTGGCTACAGGTATCGTGCTGTTGCCAATTTTGTGGGGTCTTATTGTTTATTACTACCTTGCTACCGCCCACAAAATTAAAGTTGTTGTTGCTTACGCAGTTTTGGCTGCACTTTGCCTACCAATACTTATTTTCTTCCCCATGTAGGTGAATATCGATGGATAAAATAACAAAACAAAATGCATTAAATGCACATACTTGGGTAGGCGTTTTTCTAAGTGTACTTCTCTTTTTGGTGTGCTTATCTGGGACCGTTGCGGTTTTTCACTTAGAGTTTGAAAGGTGGGAACAGCCGCATATTGAAGAAATGGAGAATGTTTCTCCTGATGTTGTTGAAAAGGCGATGGACACCTTTTTGGCTCAGAATACGCAGGAGTCTCACCATCTTTATGTGGTTTTCCCTACATCAGATATCCCTCGGTTGGTGGTAGAAAACGATCATGCTGCTTACTTTGCCGACAGTGAAGGTAACTTATTAGAGCAAGAAAGCGTGTCTTTTACCGAAATGCTTGTGAACTTGCACTTGTATCTCAATTTGCCACAAAGTTGGGGAATGATTTTGGTCAGCGCTTTGGGCGCTATCATCTGTACCCTTGTCGTCACTGGAATTATTGCTCACAAACGAATAGCAAAAGATGCTTTTAAACTTCGACGGGGTGGCAACGGTCAGCAAGCACAAATTGATTTGCACAACCGTTTTGGACTATGGGCAGCGCCTTTTCATTTAGTTATAGGTATAACAGGCGCATATTTTGGTATGGCAGGGATCATTTTGGTGGTTGTTGCCTCACTAAATTACGAAGGCGATCGCGACGCGGTTATCCAGAAAATCTTTACGCCAGACCCTGTATTAGCGCCACAGGAAGGTAAACCGGCTATTGGTAGGGCGTTTGCACAAATGCAAACGCTAGCGCCAGAAAAGTCGCCAATATTTTTAACGGTACACGAAGTCGGTGAACCAGAGCAGTTCATCGAAATATATGCCAAGGCACCCAATAGAATGATCTACGCAGAAGGCTATCGATTCGATACGGCGGGTAACTTTATCGGTGTGGCCGGCTATGAATTCGGTGAATGGGGTAAGCAGTTGGTATGGGCGATGTACCGTTTGCACTTCGGTGACTTCGCCGGCCTTACCAGCAAATGGCTGTACTTTGTTCTTGGTGTAATGCTGACCATGCTTTGCGTGTCGGGTATGGAGATTTGGCTGTCTAAGAAGGCGCATCCGCCGTTAGCAAGCAGGCTTTGGTACAGCACGGTGTGGGGTAGTGTGAGTGCACTCGCATTAACTGCTGTAGCAGATATGTTTTTTACAGGCTCGCTCATCGCCGTTTTTTGGTGCCTTATGCTATTTAATACCGGCATTACAGTGGGAGTTAAATCACTCACAAAGCCGATATGGTTGCTTATATCAGGCCTAAGCGTAATGGTGTTACTCATAGCCTATGCGGCTGTGCACCAAAGCGCGACGCTATCGGTTGCGTCACTTCAGCTTAATATACCTATGGTGGTGTACGTGGTGTGGAGTGTTTATCGTGCTAATACGCTGATTAAGCGAGCTAAAAATGCAGAAACACAGATTGAAACCGACGCGAGTAACAGCGCGCCTCAATCAGCGCAAGAAAAAAGAGTGAATGCGTAAATCTTATCGTAACTATTAGGGGCTCACAGGAAGCCCCTTAGTTACGCTTCTTTCTTTTCCATGTACCGCCATACATATAGCCATTGCTGGCCTTTGCTCGTTCTTGACAAGCTTTGCATACTATACGCCACGTGTCTTCATCACCACATCGAATACGAAACTGTGTGTCGGCATTGATACCGCAGTTGTCACAGGGTTTTGGTAGCCGAACTCTGTCCTTTTTTCCCACTCTAAAAGCGTCTCTTTTTTTTCAATTAATAAATTCTCTGATGCCTATTTTTTATCACAGGTCACTGCGCATAAGCTCGAAAACTTAAATCACTTTTGCGATTGCAACGGCAATAGAAGAGCCTTTTTCAACGGCTGTGCCCCATAATTTCATTAATAACGACGGCCTTTTCGTCATTAGGAGCAGCGCTTCATCTCTGTGATGTTGTTCATCTGCTTGGCATTGTCTAAACCGATTTATAACGTTTGAAGGGGGGATGGCTAACGCAGAAATGCGCTTGCATTGTTCTTCGTAATGCGAATCTACGAACTGCTCTACTCGGTAAATGGTGTAGTAAAAGCAATTAATACCGCAAAGTCTTGGAATAAAACCGGTGATAAACCCAGAAGCTATCCATACAGGTAAAATAAAACTTCCCCTAAAAAGCGGCATTTCGTTTTCAAAGACGGCGAGGTGTCGTCTTTCCGTTTTAAGGTGCTCATGTATGAAGGGTTGTGCCTCGCTTTTTGTGCCAGAAAGATTAACCAGTTTTAAAACACATTCGGCGAATAGAGCACCACGGTATATCCAAACGGCTCCCGTCTCTCCCGCGTGGCTCGCACGTAGTTCTTTGTCTACTTGCTTAGCGTGATTATCTCCGAGTGTTTTTGCATAAAATGGCATGACGTACCTCTGTAGCATTTTATAAACAAACGATCTGAAGGGGGGAATGGATGCTACCTAACGAATTTGTAATGCATATTCAAATATGCGCTATTTAGAAAGCTCTGGATGATAGTGTTCTATTTATAAACGAAAGCAGAGTATCGGAGGGTTGCTTGCTATGGTTGATAGATACACAACATGCGTTGCTTGTAGGAGAGCATAAATGAAGGTATTCGGTGGCGTTGTCATTCTGGTTTTAGGGTATTTACTATTGTGGCCAGTTCCCATTGCGCCAATAGGCTGGCAAGCACCGAGCAGTAGCGGATTTTCGGGGGAGTTTGCGGAAAACAACCGTTTGGCGGGCCTTTCGTTTATTGAATTAGGCGAAGATAAAGGGCCGGAGGATTTTGCGATTAACGCTGCGGGAACTATTGCAACCGCCACTCATTCTGGTGCGGTATTACTCAAGAAAAAAGGTGAGGCAACATTTACTCCGTGGATTAACACTGGTGGACGTCCGCTCGGTATCGAGTTTGATACCAACGGCAACTTATTAATCGCCGATGCTCATCGCGGATTGCTAATTGCAGACCCTGAAGGTGAGCTAACGGTATTGGTTAACCAAGTAGAAAACACTAAAGTTGTATATGCGGACGATGTGGATGTTGCCGCCAACGGCAATATTTACTTCACTGACGCAACTACCAAGTTCTCTGCCAAAGAGTATGGGGGAACGCTGCAAGCGAGCTTGCTAGAAATTTTGGAACATAGAGGCAATGGCAGGCTTATAGAGTACGACCCAGTACGTAGAACGAGTAATGTACTGATGGATGGTTTGGTTTTTGCGAATGGTGTCGCAATAAGCCATGATCAAAATTCAGTATTGGTCAACGAAACCGGTAAATATCGCGTGTTGCGCTATTGGCTAGTTGGGCCAAAACAGGGCCAAGTGGAGGTCGTAATTGATAATTTGCCAGGATTCCCAGACAACATCAGCCAGGCAACTAGCGGCGCGTACTTTCTGGGTCTTGCTTCGCCTCGCTCCGCTCCCGTTGACGCTCTATCTGACAAGCCTTTCATTCGTAAAATTGTACAGCGTCTGCCATAGTTCATGCGCCCACAAGGTCAAGCATACGGGCACCTTGTTAAAATAAGCGAAAGCGGAGAGGTTTTACAAAGTTATCAAGACCCTAGTGGTGCATTTCCCTTTGTTACAGGCGCAATACAGACAGATGAAGGTGTATATGTGAGTAGCTTAACTGCACGGTCGGTAGGTGTGTTGCAGTTAAACTAGAGACGATAATAAGCATATTGTTACGGCAGAATAAGTAGTCTTCTTTTCTACCGTGATAGAGCGATACGCGTCACGAATGACATTTACTCATCAACTCTGCAACACGTTTTCTTACATTTCGAAACATTTTAAACTTTTGTTATGTAGTTACGCTTAGAAGGATATGTCACTATCGGCTATGCTAATAAAAGTTGTTTTTAGCACAAGTTTAATAGTTTTGGGCTAGCCGTTTTAAAAGGATATTTTCTAAATCATGAAAGCGTATACGTATTCTTCTGTTGCACTTGCAGTCACGATTTCTCTTCTAGCTGGATGTGGAGGCGGCTCAGGCTCGTCTAATACCCCTCCTGTGGTGACAACGCCTACCACGCCAACGACACCTGTAACAACAGAGCCAGAGTGGGAAGCGGGAGTGTATGAACCGCAATCTCAATATCTAGCGAAATGTGAAACTCCTAGAAGTGGTATTGATCCTTTTACTAATAGGGCTTACCCAGATACACAAGGTACCGCTATGGATGAAAAGCTGTGGCTACGTACTTGGACTAATGACACTTACTTGTGGTACGACGAAGTAGATGACAATGACCCTGCAAATTTCTCAGTGTTGGGATATTTTGATCAGCTTAAAACCAATGAACTAACGCCAAGCGGTACGCCAAAAGATAACTTCCACTTTTCACAAGACACTGCCGAATATAACGAACTGTCTCAATCGGGGATTTCATCGGGCTATGGGTTTGATTGGGAATTTGGTTCAACAACCGTGCCGAGAGTACTAACAGTGCGATTCACTGAGCCGGGTTCACCTGCAGCTACTGCTGGCGTGCCTCGCGGTGCGACCCTTTCGCGTATAAACGGCGTCGACTTTGTCAATGACAACACGCAGCAGGGCGTCAATGCGATTAATGCTGCGCTGTTTCCGGAAGACGCAGGTACGGTTACAAGCTTTGAGTTTGTGCAGGTTGATGGTCCAACTCTCTCAGTAGACATCACCTCCGGCGATATCAGCGTAACGCCGGTTCAAAACGCAAAGGTACTCGATACCGAAAACGGCAAAACGGGCTACTTCCAATTCAATACCTTTATCGTTACCGCGCAAGAAGGATTAATTGATGCGTTCGATATGTTTGTTGAAGAAAATGTGACCGAGCTCGTTATTGACCTTCGCTACAACGGCGGAGGACGTTTGGCGCTAGCTTCACAGCTTTCCTATATGATAGCGGGTCCGAACCAAACCAATAACGCAACCTTTGAAACATTGCGTTTTAACGATAAAAACCCAAACACCAACCCTGTCACCGGAGAGACCGTTCGTCCAACACCGTTTTACCGCAATGTTATTGACTATAACGCAGGGCAACTTACCGACACGCTTCTGCCTAGCCTTTCGCTGACGAAGGTTTACGTTTTAGCCACGGGTGCAACATGTTCAGCAAGTGAAGCGGTAATGAATGCACTTCGTGGTATTGATGTAGAAGTAGTGCAAATTGGCTCTACTACTTGTGGTAAGCCGTATGGGTTCTACCCAACAGACAATTGCGGTGAGACCTACTTTACTATCCAGTTCCAAGGGGTGAATAACAAAGGGTTTGGTGATTATGCTGATGGTTTCATGCCTACCACCACGCCTAATTTCGATTTTGAGTTGCCGGGGTGTGAAGTTGAAGATGACTTTACCGCAAGCTTGGGTGATCCAAATGAAGGGATGCTGTCAGCTGCATTGGAATATGCTGCTACAGGCTCATGTCCCGAAGTTGTCACGTCAAACGGCGTGGCAGATGTCAAAGCACTGCGCAGTAACCAAAGTGCGTTAGGGGGCGAAAAGCTCATTCCTATCGACAAGCCTGAACAACGCAAAGAGAACTTTATTTTACACAACAAAATAAATCAGCCTGTTATTCAGGAGCGCAAGTAATGTCGCTTCCTAATAAAAAAGGAAAATTGCTAAAAGGAAGATTGCTAGCTGCACCTCTCGCCATACTTTTGCTCTCGGCGAGCGGATGCGCGACAACGCAGGAGGCTGAGTTACACGAGGCAGTAACCAAATCCATCAGTGTGAGTCAAAAGCAAGCTATTGAAAGTAAGATCAGCAACTGGTTTGGTGGTCTAAACATAACGATAGCCGATGATGCATTCAGTCAAACCGCTAGCATAACGATTGAGCGTAAAGCAAAGGATGATAGTAGGGGATTACCTATTGACGGAAGGCACGACAACCCTGTTTATAGTTTTACGCTGCTAAGTGATGGTGAACAGTGCGTGTTGCGTAACGACCAAAATGGGGAACTTACCGTGCTTGAAAATGTGACCTGTTATATAGTGGACGAGGCATAAGTCGGGATAAATCGAAGAAAGCGCAATGTCATCGTTGACAATAGGCCTTAAAAAACGCCCAGAGTCTACAAGCTCCGGGCGTTTTTGTTTCTATCGTTTATGCATGCTTGGCTGCTTTTGCGTGCGGCCGCGACTGTTGCCGCCGCTATTATTTCCTTTCGAAGCGTTGCCTCTGTTCTTATTCCCGCCAGTGTCGTTAAGCTGCTGTGCTGTGTTACCACGACCTTGCTTGTTAGCGTTGGAATTACGTCGGCTCTTATTTACGCCGTTACCGCCTTTGCTGTTCTTGCCCTGAAAGGTAGGAGGAAGCCCAGTATGTTTGGTCAGTGCGCGTTCACCACGACGGCCTTTTTGCGCTTTTTGGCGTTTTTCATCTGCCGTTTCTGGCGGAACAAGGTGTTGAGGACCACGGCCTATTAAGTCTTCACGCCCCATACGTTTAAGTGCTTCACGAATTTGTGCAAAGTTTTTCGGGTCGTGATAACGCAACATCGCCTTGTGTAATCGACGGTGAATTTCACCTTTTGCAGAAGGCACCTCTTCACTGTCTTTAGTGACTTTGCGAAGGGAATTAACCTCGGTATGGTACATGGTGGTAGCCGTTGCCATTGGCGACGGATAGAAGTTTTGTACCTGATCGAGCTTAAATTTGTTTTCTTTAAGCCAAATCGCAAGGCTTAGCATATCGTCGTCGGTGGTACCCGGGTGCGATGCAATAAAGTAAGGAATAAGGTACTGCTTTTTACCTGCTTCTTGTGAGTACTTATCAAACAGCTCTTTGAAGCGGTAGTAGCTGCCCATGCCCGGTTTCATCATTTTTGAAAGTGGGCCATCTTCGGTGTGTTCTGGAGCGATCTTTAAGTAGCCGCCTACGTGGTGAAGAGCCAGTTCTTTCACGTATTCCGGGTCTTCTACCGCTAGGTCGTAACGCACGCCTGAAGCAATCAATATCTTTTTAATTCCAGGCAACTCACGAGCACGGCGGTATAAGTCGATAGTTGGCTTATGGTCCGTATCCATGTGCGCACAAATGCTAGG